>CAIYMN010000312.1 GCA_903927295.1 uncultured beta proteobacterium
AGACTCAACCCCAAGAACTACAGCAAATGGCTGGCAACCCTTGAGGACTGGGCCAATGGCCTCATCGAGGACGAAAAGCCGGATCTCAAGACCGGCTGGACCCGCTTCACGCCTGATGGTTTGATGGACGCGCGCAAACCCGGAGCGGCGCCGGTTGAACTGCCGGTTGAATTTGCGCGGTTTGCCGAGTTCAAGACGGCACTGGCCGATTTGCCGGAGCCGAGCGTAGCTGTGCGACTGCACGCAGCCTCCAGGGTTGCAAGGCGCCTGATCGAGCTCAAACGCAAGAACAGCACCTTTGGTTTTGCCGACATGCTGCAGCGCCTGGACGCTGCCTTGCGCGGCGCCAACGGGCAGCGCTTGCGTGAGCGGATTCTGGCCCAGTACCCGGTTGCCCTGATCGACGAGTTCCAGGACACCTCCCCGCTGCAGTACCGCATCTTCGATCAGATCTACCGGACCCAGACCAACGACCGACACAGCGCCTTGCTGCTGATCGGTGACCCCAAGCAGTCAATCTATGGCTTTCGGGGTGCCGACATATACAGCTACATGCAGGCCAGGCGCGCCACCAGTGGTCGCCACTATGTTCTGGAGACCAATTTTCGGTCGACGCAGGCACTGGTCGATGTTGTGAACCACTGGTTTGGCCGGGCCGACAGCCAGCTCAGCGAAGGCGCCTTCATGTTCCGAAAGGAACAGGACAACCCGTTGCCGTTTGTGCAAGTTCGCGCCAATGGACGCAAGGAGCACCTAATCGATGGCACTGGCACGGTTGCAGCCCTGACATTGGTGCATGACCTGGAGGTGCGCAGTGCAGATGACACGCGCAAGTTCTTTGCCCAGCGCTGTGCCGAGCAGATCGTCTCCTGGTTGAACGACCCTCAGGCAGGATTCCTGGAAGACCCCAAAGCCGGTGATGCAGCCAAACCCATGAGGCCTTTGCGCCCGGCCGACATTGCTGTGCTCGTGCGCACAGGAAAGGAGGCAGCCGCTGTTCGGCGTGAACTCGGTCGCAGGTCGGTGGCAAGCGTCTACCTCTCCGACAAGGATTCAGTTTTTAAGAGCGACGAGGCCAAAGACCTCGTGCACTGGTTGCACGCAGTGGCTACGGCGCAGGACGTGCGCCTGGTTCGCGCCGGACTGGCCACTCGCGCGGTGGGCCTGAGTCTGGATGAGCTGGGGTGGCTGGCCAGCGACGATGAAGCGTTCGATGCGCGTGTTGAGCAGTTGCGCCAGTTGCGCACCGTGTGGCAGATGCAGGGCGTGCTGGCGATGCTGCGCCAGACCCTGCACGTCTTTGGCCTGGCCTCACGCTGGTTGTCGACGGCCGGGTCGCAGTCTGGCGGTGAGCGCCACCTGACCAATTTTTTGCACATGGCGGAATTGCTTCAGACCGCCAGCAGCACGCTTGACGGCGAGCAGGCCCTGATTCGCTGGTTGATTACCCAAATGCAGGAGGACGGTGCGCAGGGCGATGAGCAGGTGGTGCGCTTGGAGAGTGATGCCGACCTCGTCAAGGTGATCACGATCCACAAAAGCAAGGGTCTGGAATACCCCATCGTGTGCCTGCCCTATGCCACCAG
>CAIYMN010000313.1 GCA_903927295.1 uncultured beta proteobacterium
CCCACTGTAGGGCGTACGGCTTCGTTGTGCAACGGATGCTAAAAGTGGTGTGCAATGTACAGGCGGTATCTGGGGAAATGTGGTAGCAAAAAAAAGCTGTTTTGCGCTGAACTTTTCGGCTCCAGAACAAGACGCCGCGGTCGCTGGTGCGAGTCCCATTTTTCTCTCGAATGTTCGTCCGATACGAAGGTTGTCGAGACTTAACCAGAAGGTAATGACTTGCTTGGTGCGCACCAAAAAATGCTTCAGAAGTTCCTCGCCCTGCTACACCAGTCGCGCGTTGCATTAAGGCACCCAATAATGCAAAAATGTTTCGAAATCAAGTGCCAAGCGGAATCGACCCACTGCCCCATCGACTACGGTTTCGTGCAGGTAGGGAGGAGTGCTATCTTAGATGTCAAGTCGATAGTTGTTTCATATTCAGCCACATTGGCAGAACTGTTTTGCCCCGAAAACAACAAAGCCCGTTGCAATTTCTCGCAACGGGCTCATCTTGTGTCGTGGTGCCCAGGAAGGGACTCGAACCCCCACGGTCTTGCAACCGCCAGCACCTGAAGCTGGTGCGTCTACCAATTTCGCCACCTGGGCAACAGTGGTAGTATACCCGACGATTTCTGCCCGTTTTGACCACCGATGTGGCTATTGCGAGACAGGGTGCGAGACAGAAGTGTCTCGCAATTATATTTATGGGTAGATTTGCCAAGTTTCAGAGGAGAAACGCTTTGCGAGACGCATCGCGTTTTATATCTTTTGAGTAGTACCTGAAACTAGTGCGTCTACCAATTCCGCCACCTGGGCATCTCAGGAAAGTGAGTGATTGTATCAAAAATACCAGCCAAACCAGCGGCCTGCTGGACGAAGTTGAAGGAACAGTTCAAGGTCATCGCGATGGTCACGGATTTGTTTCCCGTGATGACGGCGAGTCCGATATTTATTTGCCGCCTAACGAAATGCGCGCTGTTTTGCATAAGGACCGCGTCCGGGTCCGGATTGTGCGCAGCGATCGCAAGGGACGACCCGAGGGGCGCGTGCTTGAAATCGTCGAGCGCACCAATGATTCAATCATTGGTCGCCTGCTGCTTGAGAGCGGCATCTGGATCATGGTTCCGGAGGACAAGCGTTACGGTCAGGACGTACTGATTCCAAAAGCAGCAACCGGAGCGGGAAAGGCGGGTCAGGTGGTGGTCGTTGAACTGACCGAGGCGCCTTCGCTGTATGGCCAGCCTGTGGGGCGCGTGACGGAGGTGCTTGGGGAAGTTGACGATCCCGGAATGGAGATCGAAATAGCGGTGCGCAAGTATGGTGTACCGCACGAGTTCTCGGCGGCCTGTATTGCACTGGCCCGCACGCTGCCCGATAAGGTCCGCGCCAGCGACAAATTGCACCGGGTCGATTTAACGGATGTGCCACTGGTCACGATCGATGGCGAAGACGCGCGTGATTTCGATGATGCTGTCTATTGTGAACCGGTGAAGATTGGCAAGGGGAAGTCGGCTGTGCAAGGCTGGCGCTTGCTGGTGGCGATTGCTGACGTCAGTCACTATGTTGAAAACGGATCTGCAATCGATGTGGAGGCCTATGACCGCGCGACCAGCGTCTACTTTCCGCGCCGTGTGATTCCGATGTTGCCCGAAAAGCTGTCCAATGGGTTGTGCTCGCTCAATCCGGAAGTGGAACGCTTGTGCATGGTGTGCGACATGATGGTTGGCGCTGAAGGCGAGGTGTCTGCCTACCAGTTCTATCCGGCCGTCATCTGGAGCCACGCCCGTTTCACCTACACGGAAGTGGCTGCAATCCTGGCAAATACGCGTGGGCTCGAGGCGTTGAAGCATCAGGATAGGGTGGCGGATTTGATCAACCTGCATGACGTCTATCAAGCACTGCATAAGTCTCGCGTGCGCCGCGGAGCTGTCGACTTTGAGACCGTTGAGACACAGATTGTCTGTGACGAAACGGGCCGAATTGAAAAAATTGTGCCGCGCACACGTAACGATGCGCACAAGCTGATTGAAGAAGCCATGTTGGCCGCCAACGTCTGCAGTGCTGACTATATTGGTCAAAGCAAACACGCTGGCTTGTTTCGGGTGCATGAAGGCCCGACACCAGAAAAGATCGAACTTCTACGCAATTATCTGAAGGCGACCGGCATCGCGTTGTCGATCAGCGACAGCCCCAGTCCGGGCGAATTTCAAGCCATCGCCGCCGCGACGAAGGACAGGCCGGATGCGCAGCAGATTCATTCCATGCTGTTGCGCTCCATGCAGCAGGCAATTTACACGCCCGTCAACAAGGGGCACTTTGGTTTGGCGTTTGACGCTTACACCCATTTCACAAGCCCGATTCGGCGTTACCCGGATCTGCTGGTACACCGGGTCATCAAAGCCATTCTGGGGAGGACAAAGTACCAGCTTCCGGAACTCCCGATTCCTGGCGAAGCCCACGCCAAGTTGACACGGCGGCTTGAAAAAGGATTGGCTGCGCGTGCCGCTGAACCCGGACAAAAGTCGAAGAAGCTGAGTCATGAAACTCAGGGTTGGCTGGCCGCCGGTCTGCATTGCAGTGCCAACGAACGGCGCGCCGATGAGGCCAGTCGGGATGTCGAGGCCTGGCTCAAATGCAAGTACATGCGTGAGCACCTTGGCGAGGAATACACCGGCGTCGTGAGTTCGGTGACAAGTTTCGGAATATTTGTCACGCTGGATTCCATGTATGTGGAGGGATTGGTGCACATCACCGAGTTGGGTGGTGAGTACTATCGTTTTGACGAAGCACGGCAGGAATTGCGGGGCGAACGAACCGGCATGCGGTATGGCATCGGCTCGCGGGTTAAAGTACAGGTCAGCCGAGTTGATCTTGATGGTCGTCGAATTGACTTTCTCTTGATGCATGAAGGCGAAGGCTTGATCGCGCGGGCCTTGAAGGACAAAGAATCACTGCGCGTGGAACGAGGCGCGGTCGACAGGATCGACCAAACGGACAGGCCCGGCACGAAGCGGCCAGCCCGAAAGATTTCCAAGCCAGTGGGGCGAGACTTAAAGTCCGCCGTCGGGGCGTCAACATCGGGTGTCAGGTCAGTCGGCGCAAAGGGCAAGGACAAGGACAAAGGCCATAAATCACGTCGTCGGTCGTGAGGCGTTCATTTTTGGGGAATAGCATGAATCCAGGTTCTAGAGTGGCGATAGTGACCGGCGCAGGGACTGGTATCGGAAGAGCCGCCGCATTGGCGTTGATCAAGGATGGATATCGAGTGGTCCTGGCTGGACGACGCCCCGAACCACTGACCGAGGTGCTGGTTCGCGGCGAGCATCCTGAAAATTGCCTGGTTGTGCCGACGGATGTGTCCGATCCGGACTCGGTGAAAGCCCTGTTCGACGAGACGGTTGCCCGGTTTGGTCGGGTCGATCTACTGTTCAATAACGCCGGGGTTGGCGCCCCTGCCGTCGCGCTGGAGGACTTGACGCAGGCGCAATGGAAGTACGTCGTTGACATCAACCTGACTGGCATGTTTTTTTGTCTGCAGCAGGCCTTTCGAGTGATGAAATCGCAGACGCCGCGTGGTGGGCGCATTATCAATAACGGCTCGATTTCCGCAACCACACCTCGTCCGAACTCGATCGCTTACACCGCGACCAAGCATGCGGTCATGGGCATGACCAAGGCCGCTTCCCTGGATGGTCGCAAGCACGATATTGCGGTCGGGCAAATCGATGTTGGCAATGCCGCTACCGAGATGGTTCAGCGCATGACTGCTGGCATTGAGCAGGCCAATGGCGAGATAGCTATTGAACCTGTGATGGACGTCAACATTGTGGGTCAATCCGTGCTCTACATGGCCAACTTGCCACTTGAAGCGAATGTGATGTTCCACACGGTCATGGCGACCAAAATGCCGTTTGCCGGGCGCGGTTGAATTTGTCGAGTTCGGTTCGCAGTAACCCTGCCGGATGCTTCTGCCGATGCGCCTAGCCAGCGTGCGAAATTGATCCTGCTGTCAATGGGGTGTCCATGGGACACAGGTCGGCACGCAGACCATGCCGATAAACAGCTTCACAGGCCGCTATAAACGATGACTTGTGCGCGGCCAAGCCTGCACCAATCATGCCCGCCAGCACATCACCAGTGCCCGCAGTCGCCAGTCTCGCATTTCCTGTTGGATTGATGACCGGTGTCTGTCCAGGCGCAGAGATAATTGTGCCCGAGCCCTTCAGTACGACCGTGCAACCAAATCGATGCACCAGTGTTCCGACAGTTCGCAGTCGATCGTCCTGCACTTGCTCTGCATTGCCACCCATCAATCGAGCTGCTTCAAGCGGGTGCGGCGTAAGAACCGTGCTTAGTTGGCGACTGGCGCGCTGAAGTAACAGTGTCTGCAATTGCGCGTCAGTGGAGATTGCATTGATGGCGTCTGCATCAATCACGAGGCGAGCAGAGCTTGCCAGTATCCTTGCCAGCGAATCGCGGATGGCGTCGCCACCGCCACAACCAGCTACGACCGTCATCAATCTGAAATCGAGGGATTCTACCGACCTGAACATCAATTCTGGCAGCTGAGTGTCGACGGTTGCGGCGCCCGGATGGAGCAGGCTTACAAATACCCGGCCAGCGCCGCTGTGGAGTGCGGCTGACGCCGCCAACAGGGCTGCACCCGTCATTCCCGGCGCGCCACCGACTACAGCGACATCGCCATAGCTCCCTTTGTGTGATGCGTGCAGGCGTCGTGTTTGAACGGGCGCACCCGACAGCCATGCATCGGGTGCGACAAGGTCTTCATCGGCGCCGCGGATTTTGCTGGCGGCAAGGTCGTCCAGCCAGACGACTCCTGCGTGGTCTTTCCCGTCCGCTGTGAAAAGGCCCGGCTTGAGCGTGAGCAGGCTCAGTGTGTGATCAGCCTTGATGCAATGCTGCATCGCCGCACCTGAATCGCTGTGCAGTCCGGTTGGCATGTCTACCGCCAGAACCGTCGCCGAGCTCGCATTGATCTTTTTGATCCAGTCCGCCATGAGGCCGTCCGCAGGACGGTTGGCGCCAACACCTAACAGGGCATCGATACAAAAATCAAAGTCGGATGGAGGTGACTCCGCGAACCGGACTCCTGCTGCGAGAGCGCGCCGATAGGACGCTGCTGCATCCGTTGGCACGGTATCAGGCGTGCCAAGCCAGGTAACAACCGCTGACTTGCCCCATTTCGAGAGATGTGCCGCTGCCTCAAGTCCGTCGCCACCATTGTTGCCAGCGCCACAGGCAACCCATATGCGCCTGCTGTGCGGTGCGATGGCCATTGAAAGTTGAGCCAGCGCCAGTCCCGCCCTTTGCATCAAGGTGTGCGGTGGCAAGCCGGTCTGTGCCAGGGCTTCCATGCGGCGCGTTGCCTCTACGCCGTACAAAGCGTGGCGCAAACAGAAGTCAATTCTTTGCACAGGACTCAAAATTCGTAAGTTTCACCCTCGCGAGCGAGCCGGTACTCTGGACCGCCCGCGTGCGCTGGGTGCTCTGCCAGAACCTTGTTGAAAACTGCATCCAGTGCTGCGTCGCTGCGAGTGGGTTCATGGTGAGTGCAGAACAGAACTTTGGCGCCAGCATTGCACGCGTACTCAATGCTGGAATTGAAAGTACCGTGGCCCCAGCCCCTTTTGGCAGGGTATTCGTCTTCCGTGTAGGAACAATCTGCAATCAGCACGTCAACGCCGTTCATGGCTGCCAGAATTTCCTTGTTCTTCATGTCAACCACGACCTGATACTCTGCGTACGCCTTGTCGGTTGGTTCATAAATGTTCTGCGGTGGTTCGTGATCGCCGGTAAAGAAAATCGACTTCCCGTCGGCGTCTATCCGGTATCCGAAGTTGATGACTGGGTGATTCATCAAATAGGGCGTGATCGTTGCGGAGCCAATCTGAATACTTGTCTCCGGTTTCAGCGTCACATATTCAATGCGTGCCTTCATCTCTTCTTCGCGGACGGGGAAATAGCTGTACTGCAATTGCACTGACATCACCTGTTCCACGCCTTTGCCAGCAACTGGATCAAAAGCGCCGTGCAGCCGTAACGAGTTGCCGGGTATAAAGTTGGGCGCGAAAAATGGCAAGCCCTGAATGTGGTCCCAATGCGTATGGGAAATCAGCACATTGGCTGTCAATGGCATTTCGGCGAGCAGGGTTTGGGAAAGTGGAAAAATTCCAGTGCCTGCGTCAATAATGATAAGTTCATTGTTGTCGGTGCGCACTTCGATACACGTCGTATTGCCGCCGTAATACGCCGTAGCAGGTCCGGGTGAGGCAATGGAACCGCGCACTCCCCAAAATTTAACCTTCATAGCTTGTCCTGAAAATTATGAAAATGTTGGGGAATCTCAATAGGGCCACTTCAAACGGCGATGTTCGTCTTTCATGGGCAAGTTGTTGAACTTTGCCGAGATTATGCGCGCAGTCGACCGGCGACGAAATCAGCCGCATCCAGATCAGGCCTTTTGCCGCCAATCAGATCTGACAGGATTTTCGCAGAGCCGCAACTTAATGCCCATCCATTGGAGCCATGGCCCAGATTGAGCCAGACTCCCGCAATGCCACTGGCGCCGATTATCGGCTTGCCGGCGGGCAACATGGGTCGTGCACCCTTCCATTCCTGCACGCCACTTGAGAGATTGGCGCAGCCCGGGAAACAGTCATGCAAGACCTTGTAAAGTGTTTGAAGTGCGCTAAATCTTTTCCTCTCGATGGAACCACCAAGTTCTGCGCCACCTGCCACTCTCACACGGTTGCCAAGCCGTGAAATTGTTACTTTGTAGCGCTCGTCCATGATCGCACTGACCGGCGAGTTGATTGGCTCTCGAATCGCGGCACTGATCGAGTAGCCGTGGATCGCTGTCAGGGGAACCTTCAAACCCAGATGCTTCAACAGCCGGACGGAATCTACACCAGCGCAGATCACGGCCGCATCAAACGTGCGTGGCGCGTTCTCGCCGGCGATGCCAAGCACCACCGCGTTGTTGCTGCTGTTGACTTCGGTGACAGTGGTGTTGAAAGCGAATTCAACATGGCGGCGTTGTGCTTCGTTCTTCAACAGCAGAGCGAATTGGCGACAGTTTGCGACTTCATCTTCGGGCAAATGAAGGGCACCATGAAACACCAGATCAGGATTCAGTGCGGGCTCGATCTTTCGCGCGTCCACCGGGTTGAGCTCCTGGATTGCAACGCCCGCATCACGTAGTACCTGCAGGCCTGGCTGCATCATCCTCGCGTCCCTTGGCGAGCGCAGCAGCACCAAGCAACCGGCGCTGCCTTCATAGTTCAATTTCAACTCGGACGTGATGTGGCGCAGTCGTTCCATGCTGAAGGCGGCCAGCCGCTGGATCTGTGAACGATGTGCCAAATAAGTTTCTGGCTTGCAGGCGCGATAGAACTTCCACATCCAGACCAGATCGCGGCCAGATAGTGGCAGACCGATGTTCAACCGCGTGTATCGAGTCAGCAAATGCCCAAAGACCTTGCCCGGCATGCCGGGCCCATCCCATGGCGTCAGGTATCCAGGTGCTACCAGACCCGCATTGGCGAAACTGGCTTCTTCGGCCGTAGCGCCACGACGCTCGAACACGGCGACCTGATGACCATCGCGGGCCAGCTCGTAAGCGGTAGTCACGCCAACAATGCCCGCGCCAACAACAGCAATCCTCATGAGTTCCCTTGGTCAATGCTGGCAGGACTAAGAACCATGGAGTCAGGGCTGCCGCAGCAGGTTTTCAATTTCCAGCGCTACATTGAGTACCTGATCGTCTTGCAGGGCCCCGGCCCAAACCATCAGGCCAACAGGCAATTCGCCGCCGGCGTGACAAGGAATGGAAATTGCGCAGCCATCAAGCATATTGATAACGCTGGTGTTTCTTAGCAGCAATGCATTGATGCGAAAGAAGGCTTCATCGTGTTCGACACCGGGAGCCAGATCCGCCATCACAGGCGCAACCAGAGGAACAGTGGGTGACAGAAAGGCGTCAAACTGCTGCATTGCCTCTGTCATCCTGTCGATCCAGTTGCGGCGCGCGAGATGCAAAGCAATGTAGTCGCGCGCACTCATGCCTGCTCCTGCATCGATACGGATAGCAACGCGGGGGTCGTAGGATGATCTCCTGTCGGCAAGTAGTTGGTGGTGCCAGGTGTAACTCTCTGCTGCAGAAAAGCCGCCGTTGGCCTGAATCTGCCGCAATTCATTGATTTCCGACAGCGCTATATCTTCAATGCAGGCACCAGCACGGCGCAGCGTGCCCAGAGTCCGGTTCCATGCCTGAGCCACAGTCGAGTCCAGTCCGTCAAGCATGGTGGTGTTGGCGACAGCCAGACGATAAGCTGACAGCGGCGCCGGGCTGCGCACCACCCGTCGCTGGGCCAGAACCTGATGGACCAGCACGGCGTCCGGAACCGAGCGAGTCAGAGCGCAAACGGTGTCGAGCGTGGTGGAGAGCGGCAGAACGCCTTTTGCCGGAACCAGTCTGGCAGTGCTCTTGAAACCGACAATGCCAGTAAGTGCTGCTGGAATCCGTATGGAGCCGCCGGTGTCGGATCCCAAGCCGATGAAGGCTGCGCCGGTCGCAACGGATACCGCTGCACCGGAAGAAGATCCACCTGGAATGCGTGGCACATCGCCGGTGCACGGATTTGCTGGTGTGCCAAAGTGCGGATTGATGCCAACGCCGGAAAACGCAAATTCCGACATATTGGTTCGACCCATGAAGGCGGCGCCGGCGCGTCGCAGACGTGCGACGGCAATGCTGTCTTGCCGCGCAGGCAATGCGTCTTGCAGGACCACTGATCCAGCGCAGGTTGTTTCGCCTGCCACGTCGAACAGGTCCTTGACCGAGACCGCAAGGCCGGCCAGTGGCCTGTGAACAATGCCGGGGGTCTTCGCCACCAACCGCGCCGCATCAAATTCGTTGCTGAGAAACACATGCCTGCAAGACCCGGACTGGGCTGCGGCAATGGATTGTTCAATTTCAGCAGCGGGATGCGTCTCGCCGCTGTGCAATTTTTGTAAGGTAGTGTGTAGGTCTGGCAACATGAGATGAGGACGGTCTGTGCTATAGTCCTTGGGTTCTGCTGAGAGGGCAACTGCCTGCTTGGTGAACAAATAAGCAAACCAGTTTAATCAAGGTGTTGCAAGGAATGAAGACCGGTTCGTCTTCAGGATTGCAAAACAAACTGGATTTTAGACCTAACCTTTGGAGTTGAATATGTCAGTAACCATGCGTGAAATGCTGGAAGCGGGTGTCCATTTTGGTCACCAAACCCGTTTCTGGAATCCCAAGATGGCCCCCTTTATCTTCGGCCATCGCAACAAAATTCACATTATCAATCTGGAAAAGTCACTGCCCATGTTTCAGGAGGCGTCCAAGTTTGTACGCCAGATTTCTGCGAAGCGTGGCACGGTGCTGATGGTGGGTACAAAGCGCCAGGCCCGTGAAACCGTGGCGGAAGAAGCCAAGCGGGCTGGTGTTCCCTACGTTGACCAACGATGGCTGGGCGGCATGTTGACCAATTTCAAGACTGTCAAGACGTCCATCAAGCGTCTGAAGGACATGAAGGTTCAACAGGAAGCAGGCCTTGACAGTTTGAGCAAGAAGGAGCAACTGATGTTTGCTCGCGAACTTGCCAAATTGGAACGCGACATTGGCGGCATCCAGGACATGACTGTTTTGCCAGACGCGATTTTTGTGATTGATGTCGGTTTTCACAAGATCGCCATCGCAGAGGCCAAGAAACTCGGCATCCCATTGATTGCAGTTGTTGACACAAACCACTCGCCTGAAGGCATTGACTATGTGATCCCTGGCAATGACGATTCGTCCAAAGCGGTCGTTTTATATGCGCGGGGAATTGCCGATGCGATCATCGAAGGACGCACCAATATGGTTGACGATGTTGTCAAGGCCATCGCTGCTGAAACCGCCGATGAGTTTGTTGAAGTGGATGAAGCTTCGGTCTGAGTCGTCCCAGCCCCGAAAATGGGGGCTTTCGTGCCCCTTTTTTTGGTCATTTTTTAATTTATTGAATTGAGTACGGAGAATCATGATGGCTGCAATTACCGCAAGCATGGTGGCTGAACTGCGTGGCAAGACTGACGCACCGATGATGGAGTGCAAGCGCGCGCTGACCGAAGCACAGGGAGATATGGCGAAGGCAGAAGAGTTGCTGCGTGTGAAACTTGGCAGCAAGGCCGGCAAGGCCGCAGGACGAATTACCGCCGAAGGTGTCGTTGCAAGTTTCATCGAAGGCTCGATCGGTTCACTGCTTGAAGTGAACTGTGAGACGGACTTTGTTACCAAGAACGACAGTTTTCTGGCATTGGCAAACGCAGCTGCAATGCTGATTGCGAGAAACAATCCGACCGATCTTGACGCGTTGGGTGCCTTGCACTATGAGCAAGATGGTTTCGGACCAAGTCTCGAAGACGTGCGTAAAGGCCTGATCGGCAAGATTGGCGAGAACATGAGCTTTCGCCGCTTCAAGCGATTCGGCACCGGGGAGAAATTGACTTCCTATTTGCACGGCACGCGTATTGGCGTCGTTGTTGAATACACAGGCAGTGAAGTCGCTGCCAGGGATGTGGCAATGCACGTTGCGGCCATGAAACCTGTGGCATTATCCAGCGCTGACGTACCTGCAGAACTGGTCGCGAAAGAGCGCTCAGTCGCAGCCGCGAAGGCGGCCGAGGATGCCGCCGTTGCGACCGCTGCGGGCAAGCCTGTGCAGTCTGCCGAGATCGTGAACAAACGCATCGACGGCAGCGTGCAGAAGTTCCTGCGCGAGGTTTCGCTGTTCAATCAATCCTTCGTCAAGAACGATAAACTTACGGTCGAACAGATGCTCAAGTCAGCGGATACTGTTGTGAAGAGTTTCACCTTGTATGTTGTTGGTGAAGGTATTGCAAAGAGGGTGGACGACTTTGCAGCCGAGGTGGCGGCACAGGTGGCCGCCGCCAAGCAAGCAGGCTGATCTGTTGAAGCAGTTAGCAACGGGTTCTCGATTGATGTCTTACTAAGGATCTTTATGCCGATCACCAAACCAGCCTACAAGCGCATTCTGCTCAAGCTGTCTGGCGAGGCATTGATGGGCGATGATCAGTTCGGCATCAATCGCAGTACTATCGTTCGAATTGTCGAGGAAGTGGCCGAGGTGACGCGCCTCGGTGTCGAGGTTGCTGTTGTCATCGGTGGGGGCAATATTTTTCGGGGAGTAGCCGGCGGGTCCGTTGGCATGGACCGGGCGACCGCCGATTACATGGGTATGCTGGCTACGGTGATGAACTCCCTGGCTCTGGGCGATACGATGAACAAGGCAGGATTGACCGCTCGCGTGATGTCTGCCATCGCGATTGAGCAGGTGGTGGAGCCCTATGTCAGGCCGAAGGCATTGCAGTACCTCGAAGAGGGTAAGGTGGTGATTTTCGCCGCCGGCACCGGCAATCCATTTTTCACGACTGACACCGCGGCTGCATTGAGAGGTGCCGAAATCGGCGCCGAGATCGTGCTCAAGGCCACCAAGGTTGACGGCGTTTACACAGCAGACCCGAAGAAAGACGCGCAGGCTACGCGTTACAGCAAGATCACTTTTGATGAGGCGATGGCCCGCAACCTTGGCATCATGGATGCCACGGCGTTTGCCTTGTGCAGAGATCAGAAGTTGCCGGTCAAGGTTTTCTCCATATTCAAGCATGGAGCTCTCAAGCGCGTGGTGATGGGCCAGGATGAAGGCACGCTGGTTTATGTCTGACTGTGTCAAAATCGCGACAAGGAAATAGCGTTAGGCGAAAGGTCGACTAAGGAGAAAAAAGTGCCTATTACCGAGATCAGAAAAGCGGTAGAAGTGAAGATGGATCAATCCATCAGTGCCTTCAAGAACAATCTCAGCAAGATCCGTACTGGACGAGCCAACCCGGCGCTGCTTGATTCGGTTCATGTCGACTATTACGGCGCCATGCTGCCGATCAGTCAAGTGGCCAACGTGTCCTTGCTGGATGCTCGCACGATCAGCGTCCAACCTTGGGAAAAGGGAATGGGGCCAAAGATAGAGAAAGCGATTCGAGACAGTGATCTGGGTCTCAATCCTTCGTCCATGGGTGATTTGCTGCGTGTCCCGATGCCCGCGATGTCGGAAGAACGGCGCAAGGAACTCACCAAGGTCGTCAGGCACGAGGGCGAAACTGCCAAGATCGCGGTGCGCAACCTGCGGCGCGATGCCAATGAAGCTGTCAAGAAGACGGTTAAGGACAAACTTGCCTCTGAGGACGATCAAAAGCGCTCCGAGACGGAAATCCAGAAGGTGACAGACCGTCACATCATTGAAATCGACAGGCTTGTCGCAGCCAAAGAGCAGGACATCATGGCGGTTTGAATGCCGCTGCAACCATGAACCAGGTACCACACCACATCGCCGTTGTGATGGATGGCAATGGGCGTTGGGCCGCCAAGCGTTGTCTGCCCCGTGTTGCTGGACACAAGCAGGGGGTTGTGTCGCTGCGTCGATGTGTCAAGGCCTGCGCGCAGCGCGGCGTTGGTGTGTTGACGGTCTTTGCGTTTTCGTCCGAAAACTGGAGTCGGCCGATTGAGGAAGTATCAGGTCTGATGTCTCTGTTTGCCATGGCATTGGCCAGAGAGGTTCCGAGACTTCAGGCCGATGGTGTTCGAATGCATTTTGTCGGTGAGCGTCTTGGCCTTTCAGAGAGACTGGTGGCCGGCATTGAAGGTGCTGAACGAGCCACCGCATCCAATTCGCGCCTGATTCTGAACATTTGTTTCAATTACGGCGGGCGCTGGGATATCGTTCAAGCTGCCAAAAAGGTGGCAGCACAGGGCATTGCGATGAATGAAACGACCCTGAACGCCGCCATGGCCATGGCACACGTGGCGGATCCTGATCTCGTGATTCGTACGGGGGCTGAACTGCGCATCAGCAATTTTCTGCTTTGGCAGTCAGCCTATTCTGAACTGTACTTCAGCGAACGGCTTTGGCCGGAGTTTGATGAGGCGGAACTCGACTTGGCGATTCAGTCCTTCGGGCGGCGCGAAAGACGGTTTGGCAAGACATCGGATCAGTTGTCGACCCATGCTGACCTGTCTGCCCTTGACTGAGGAAGACAGATGCTCAAACAACGTGTTATCACCGCAGTTGTGATGCTGATCATCTTGCTGCCCGCTTTGTTTTATCGGGCTGCGCTTCCCTTTTTGCTGATTGCAATGGTGTTGATTTGCGTTGCTGCCTGGGAGTGGGCGCGCCTGAACGGCTATGGTCAGGCACATTCGGTTCTAAGTGGTCTATTCTGTCTGGTGTTGTGCATGGCCAGTTGGTTGATGGGCCTGCTGGAGCAGTCTCTGGCGTTGCTGTGGATCGCTGCTGGCGCGTGTTGGACCCTGGCCGGCGCTTGGGTCTTGTATCGGGGCGTCAGCGCGTG
This sequence comes from uncultured beta proteobacterium, assembly GCA_903927295.1. Taxonomy (GTDB): domain Bacteria; phylum Pseudomonadota; class Gammaproteobacteria; order Burkholderiales; family Burkholderiaceae_C; genus Rhodoferax. The sequence continues at coordinate 13,432 of CAIYMN010000313.1, forward strand.
GGCAAGTCACTCACGGCCCATGCGACTGCTGGCGGGATTGCTGGCCTTGTGGCTCGCCTGGCTGGCCGTAGCACAAGCCAAATCCGTAGGAGTCAATTTTCTGCTGTCCATCTTGCTGCTGGTATGGGTCGCGGACATTTTTGCCTATTTTGCCGGGCGTGCGTGGGGCGGCCGGTTTAGGCGCGGCAAGTTGGCGCCCAGCATCAGTCCGGGCAAGAGTTGGGAGGGTGTCTGGGGCGGCATGATCGGCGTGATTATTTTGGCATTCGCCTGGCAGATGGCCGACAGGGTGTTTGCCACGACGGTACCGAGTATGTTCAGTCACATGGGACGGCATGGTGCCTGGGTGTTGCTTGCGAGCTGCTTGTTCCTTGCTGCGATGAGTGTGCTCGGTGACTTGTTCGAGTCCTTGGTCAAGCGTAGTGCCGGTGTGAAAGACAGCAGCGGTCTGTTGCCAGGTCATGGCGGTGTGCTTGACCGGATCGATGCCTTGCTGCCTGCTTTGCCACTGGCGATGATGCTTTACTCTGTCTGAAGGCAACGATGGCTGATCGTGCAGAAACGGACAGAAAGCGTGTCGCCATTTTGGGCTCGACGGGATCCATAGGAGTCAACACGCTCGATGTGATTGCGCGACATCCGCAACGATTCGACGTCTTTGCCCTGAGCGCGGCCACGCGGCTTGACTTGTTGCTACGGCAATGTATTGAGTTCAAGCCCGTGTTTGCCGTCATGGCCAGCGAGCCGCACGGGCGCGAGCTGGAGCAAAAATGCCGCAGTCTGAACCTGCAAACCCGGGTTCTATGGGGCGCCTCAGCCATCACCATGATCGCAGAGCACGAATTGACCGATGTCGTGATGGCGGCGATTGTCGGGGCGGCCGGCCTGGCCTCCTGTGTGGCTGCAGCGCGTGCGGGCAAGCGACTGCTGCTTGCCAATAAAGAGGCGTTGGTGGTGGGCGGTGACTACTTCATGCAAGCCGTCGCACAGGGTGGAGCCAAACTGTTGCCGATAGACAGCGAGCATTCGGCTATCTTCCAGTCCCTCCCGGATGACTCCCAGTGCTGGCCGACTCAAGTCGACAAGATCATCCTGACGGCGTCGGGCGGACCGTTTCGACTGCTTGACCCCCAGGCACTGCGCGATGTGACACCGCAGCAGGCTTGTGCTCATCCCAACTGGGTGATGGGCCGCAAGATTTCTGTTGATTCGGCCACCATGATGAACAAGGCGCTTGAGGTCATCGAGGCGCGTTTCCTGTTTAATGTGAGGCCTGAGCAGATCGAGGTGGTGATTCACCCGCAGAGCATTATCCATTCGATGGTGCAGTACAAGGACAACTCTGTGGTTGCGCAACTCGGCACACCTGACATGAAGGGTCCGATCGCCTACGGACTTTCGTGGCCCGATCGCATGCAGTCCGGAGCGGCGGCGCTTGACTTTGGCGATTTGCCCAACATGACGTTTGAGTCACTGGATTCGAACCAACATGGGCAGCGTTTTCCTGGATTGAAGCTGGCCTGGTCTGCATTGAAAGCGCCCGCTGGCACCACGGCAGTGTTGAACGCCGCCAATGAAGTTGGCGTAGCAGCCTTCCTGGATGGACGGATCCGCTTTGATCAAATCCATGTGGTCAATCTTGAGACGCTTGAATCGGTTGCGACTGAAAAGCCCGGGTCACTTGAGGACCTGTTGGCCATCGATGCTCAGTCGCGTGAGGCGGCCGGCAACGTCATCAAGCGACTTTCCAATGGATGATTGCAACCTGACATTGGTATGTTGACGCTCATCGCATTTGCGCTCGCCCTCGGGCTCTTGATTACTGTCCATGAATTTGGGCACTACAGCGTGGCTGTGCTGTGCGGCGTCAAGGTTACGCGGTTTTCCATTGGTTTTGGAAAGCCACTGCTGCGCTGGAAACCAAAGGGCTCATCGACTGAATTTCTCCTTTGCGCCTTTCCGCTTGGGGGCTACGTGAAGATGCTCGACGAGCGCGATGGCCAGGTGATGCCCGAAGAACGACATCAGGCGTTCAACCTGCAGCCATTGCCGGCACGCTTCGCCATCGTCGTGGCAGGCCCTGCTGCCAATTTGCTGCTGGCCGTGTTGCTTTATGCGGTAGTCCACTGGAGTGGTGTCCTGTTGCCGTCGGCGATCCTGGCGCGGCCGGAGACGGGATCGATTGCAGCGCAGGCTGGATTGACGGGTGGTGAAAAAGTGTTGCGTGCAGGCTTTGATCGCTCCGAATTGCAGGAGGTCCGGTCTTACGAAGACGTTCACTGGTGGCTGACTCGTTCGGCGCTGGAACGGCAGGATCTCTGGTTGCAGGTGACTGAGTCCGCTGCCAGTCGAAGCCACGACATTGTGCTTCGATCGAGCAGCGTCAATGCGAGTGAACTGAGCGGCGAGTTGTTTCAACAGGTCGGACTGTCTGGACCGTTTACCCGACCGGTCATGGGCAATATCATGGTCGGTGGAGCCGCTGATCGAGCTGGCTTGCGCAACGGCGATGTGGTCCGCCAGGTAGGTGCGGTGAGCGTGTTTGATGGGCGACAGTTGCGTCAACTGATTCGGGCGTCCATCGACGGAACCGATGGAATACAGACACTGTGGAAGGTTGATCGTTCGGGGGTTGAACTCGACGTTCAGGTCAAACCGGAGCGGCAGCGAGAGGGCGACCAATGGGTTGGAAAAATTGGCGCCTATGTCGGCGCGACACCAGAAATGGTTGCCGTCATCTATGGCCCGCTCGATGGTTTGTGGCGCGCAATGGTTCGAACCCGCGATATCTCATTGTTGACAGTCAGGACGTTGGGGAAGATGCTGGTCGGTGAGGCATCGCTCAAGAATCTGAGTGGTCCGTTGACCATAGCAGATTACGCGGGCAAGTCGGCTGGCCTGGGATGGACGCAATATCTTTTGTTCCTCGGCTTGATCAGCGTCAGTCTGGGCGTTTTGAACCTGCTGCCGCTCCCGCTGCTCGATGGCGGTCACCTGATGTATTATCTTTGGGAATGGATCACGGGCAAACCTGTCTCCGACGTATCCATGGAGCGTCTGCAGCGGGGCGGCTTTGCGGTTCTGTTGGTCATGATGTCGATCGCAATTTTTAATGATATCAACCGACTGTTTGGCTAATGTCTGGCGTTGATTGTTCGGCGCTGGTTTGACTATTCAATATTTAAAATGCAATTTAATCGCTTTTTCCCGCGTGCTGCAACGACTGTGACGTGCCTGGCCCTGATGACCGGTGCGGCGTGGGCTGTCAACCCTTTTACGGTACGTGACATCCGCATTGAGGGTTTGCAACGCGTCGAACCAGGAACCATATTCATTTCGCTGCCCGTTCGGGTTGGTGATGTCTACAACGACGAAAAGGGTACTTCGGCGATCCGCGCGCTTTTTGACCTTGGCTTATTCAAGGACGTACGGATCGAAGTCAGCGGCGATGTTCTCGTGATTCTGGTCGAAGAGCGTCCCACGATTGCCGAAGTGGACTTCGTCGGAACCAAGGAATTCGACAAGGATGTTCTGAAGAAGGCGCTACGTGATGTGGGTCTTGCCGATGGCCGACCTTTTGACAAGGCGCAACTGGACAGGGCGGAGCAGGAACTCAAACGACAGTACATCAATCGCAGTCTTTACGCCGCCGAAGTCGTATCCACCGTGACACCGGCCGAGCGCAATCGTGTCAACCTGACGTTTACCGTGGTTGAAGGGGAGCCCGCAAAGATCAGTGAAATCAGAATCGTAGGCAATGAGGTATTTGGCGAGTCAACGCTTCGAGGTCTGTTTGACCTTGACACCGGCGGCTGGTTGAGTTGGTACACCAAGTCGGATCGCTATTCGCGCGCCAAACTCAATGCCGACATTGAAACCCTGCGCTCCTACTACCTGACGCGCGGCTACATCGAGTTCAAGGTCGATTCGACCCAAGTTGCGATACTGCCGAACAAGACAGATATTGCGATCACGATCAATGTCACTGAAGGTGATCGATTTGTGGTCAGTGGTGTCAAACTCGAAGGTAATTTCCTTGGCAAGGAAGAGGAATTCAAGTCACTGGTAACGATTCAGCCCGGCCAGGCCTACAACGCGGATGAGGTGGTCAGGACCACCAAGGCCTTCACCGACTATTTTGGAAATTTCGGATTTGCTTTTGCGCGTGTTATTGCGCGACCAGAAATTGATCGAGCCAACAATCGCGTACTGCTCGTCCTCCAGGCCGATCCATCGCGTCGGGCCTATGTTCGCAGAATCAATGTGGTCGGCAACAGCAGAACTCGCGACGTAGTCGTGCGCCGGGAATTTCGGCAATTTGAGGCCTCATGGTATGACGGCGACAAGATCAGGTTGTCACGTGACCGGGTAGATCGACTGGGCTACTTCAAGGAAGTCGGCATCGAAACGCAGGAAGTACCGGGCTCGCCAGATCAGGTGGACCTGACGATCAATGTGGTTGACAAGCCCACGGGGAGCTTGAGCCTTGGAGCCGGTTTTTCAAGTGCTGATGGCTTGGGACTTTCTTTTGGTTTGAAGCAGGACAATGCCTTTGGCTCAGGCAATTCACTTGGCGTACAGGTCAATACCAGCAAGATCAATCGTGTCATCGTGTTCAATACGACAGACCCCTACTTCACACAGGACGGCGTGTCACGGACGATTGACCTGTATCACAAGTCAAGCAGTCCGTATCAGGATCAAAGTTACTATCAACTTGTGTCGACTGGCGGAAGCCTGCGCTTTGGTGTGCCGTTTACCGAGATCGATACGGTCTATTTTGGTGCCGGGGTGGAAAAGACCACGATCGTTCCGGGCACGGCGTTGCCCACGTCTTACATGGCGTATGCCAATCAATATGGCTACGACAGCATGTCGGTACCGTTCACTGCTGGCTGGGCACGCGACAGCCGGGACAGTGCGCTGTCTCCAAATTCCGGTCGTTTTCAACGCGCTTACGTGGAATGGTCGGCAGCCGGCGAGGCGCGCTACCTTAGGACAACCTACCAGTATCAGCAGTTCATTCCACTGAACAAGCAATTTACAGTGGCCTTCAATGGAGAGTTCGGCTGGGGAATGGCGCCTGGCGATCGTTCATTTCCGGTGTTCAAGAAGTTCTTCGGAGGTGGACTCGGATCTGTCCGCGGTTTCGAACAGGGCAGCCTTGGCCCGCAGGATGCAAGTGGCGTAGCAGTTGGGGGCTCCAGCAAACTCAATTTGAACGTGGAATTGTTGTCTCCCTTCCCTGGATCGGGCAATGACCGGACATTGCGGATGTATGCCTTTGGCGATTTGGGTGGCGTGGCAGGCCCTGACGGGGTCAACGCCGACGCGAACAATTTGCGGGCGTCGGTTGGTGTGGGTGTCAGCTGGATCTCGCCTATGGGTCCCTTGCGCCTTGCGTTTGCCAAACCAATCAAGAAATATGATGGCGATAAAATACAGAACATGCAATTTCAGATTGGGACGAATTTCTAATGAACGACTTATTACGTCAATGTGCCACCGGTGTGATGTTCGGTGGCTTGCTGATTCTGGCTCCGGTTCAGGCGCAAGAGTTTCGCATCGGGTTCGTCAGCACCGATCGTATTTTCAAGGAGGCGAGCACCGCCAAGGCCGCTCAAGCCAAGCTGGAACAAGAGTTTTCCAAGCGGGAAAAAGACATTGTTGATCTGGGTACGACGTTGAAGTCGATGGTTGACAAGTTTGAGCGCGAGGGACCGACACTGCCAGAAGGTCAAAGGACGAGTCGGCAAAAGCAGTTGCTTGATCAGGACCGTGAGCTACAGCGCAAGCGCCGCGAGTTCCAGGAAGACCTGACTTCAAGAAAAAATGAGGAACTGCAGCAGGTCCTGGAACGCGCCAACAAGGTGGTCAAACAGGTTGCTGAAACAGAGAAATACGATCTGGTCCTGCAAGAGGCCGTATACGTCAATCCAAAACATGACATTACAGACAAAGTCATCAAAACATTGAATGCGGGTGGCGTGAAGTAGAACGGCTGAGGCATTTCAAGAGTGGGCCTGAGTCTCGGTTCGATTGTTGATGAGCTCGGTGGCGAACTCCATGGCGACCCTGCCCTGATGATCAACGGCTTGGCGACGCTGGAAACAGCCGGCTCGGACGACTTGAGTTTTCTGAGCCATGTTCGCTACCGGAACCAACTGGCGAACTCTCGGGCCGCTTGCGTGATCGTTGACCGGCAGATGTACGCTGCGGCGTTGTTGCGCGGCGCCTGCATTGTCGCCGACGAACCCTATCTGTATTTCGCCCGCCTTACGCAACTCTGGAAACGCATCGTACAGGGGCCGCCGAAATTGCTGAGGCATCCGAGCGCGGTGATCGATCCGCTGGCCACCGTACATCCGAGTGCGCGCATAGGTCCCTTGTGCGTGATCGAAGGCGGTGCGCACATCGGAGCTGACACCGAACTCAAGTCGCGCGTCACCGTGGCAGAAGGGTGCGTCATTGGTCAGCGCTGTCTCCTTCACCCTGGCGTTGTGATTGGCGCAGACGGATTTGGGTTTGCACCACATGCCGGAGGCTGGGAAAAGATTGAACAGCTTGGTGCGGTCCGGATTGGCGATGACGTTGAAATTGGTGCCAATACGTGTATTGATCGTGGTGCTTTGCAAGATACCGTTATCGAGGACGGCGTCAAACTCGACAACTTGATCCAGATCGGTCACAACGTGCGCATCGGCAAGAACACGGCGATGGCTGGTTGCGCTGGCGTCGCGGGTAGCGCCATCATTGGCGCCAATTGCACCATTGGTGGTGGCGCCGTAGTACTCGGGCATCTTGTGCTGGCCGACCGCGTCAGTATTTCGGCGGCCACGGTGGTGACACGCTCGATCCTCAAGGCCGGACATTACACAGGCATCTTTCCAATTGACGACAATGGCGCTTGGGAAAAGAACGCGGCTTCGGTCAAGCAGTTACACGGTTTGCGAGACCGCATTCGTGCCCTGGAAGCCATTGCAAAGAAATCGACACCCAAGTTAGACCAAGCATGATGGACATACACAAAATTCTGAACAAATTGCCGCATCGCTATCCCTTCTTGCTGGTGGATAGGGTGCTGGAGATCGACAAGGGAAAAAGCATCAAGGCGCTAAAGAACGTCACCATCAACGAGCCGTTCTTCGAGGGACATTTCCCCAATCGCCCGGTGATGCCGGGGGTGCTCATGCTGGAGGCGCTGGCACAGGCTTCGGCTCTGCTGTCGTTTGACGCGCTTGACGCGTCACCGGACGACAAGATGATTTACTACTTTGCCGGGATGAACGATGTGCGCTTCAGGCGTCCAGTGGAGCCGGGAGACCAGCTCATTCTGGAAGCGCAACTGCTGCGCATGAAAGCTGGTATTTTCAAGTTCAAGACCCGGGCTCTGGTTGGCGGCGAGATCGCCGTGGAAGCTGAGCTCACCTGCGCCATGCGCTCCATCAAGTAAGGGGTGTGGCGTGACTGCGATTCATGCTACTGCCATCGTTGATCCGGGCGCCGAACTTGATGCGTCTGTCAGTGTTGGCGCCTATTCGCTGATTGGCCCCCATGTCAAGATCGGTGCCGGGACCACGGTTGGTGCGCATTGTGTCATCGAGGGTCATACCACGATCGGGCATGACAACCGGATCTTTCAATTCAATTCGCTTGGCGCCATTCCACAGGACAAGAAGTACCGGGGTGAGCCCTGTGGACTGCAGATTGGCGATCGCAACACGATTCGCGAGTTTTGCACTTTCAACATCGGGTCCCCCGGTGATCTGGGTGTGACGAAAATCGGCGATGACAACTGGATCATGGCCTACACCCATGTGGCCCACGACTGCCAAATCGATGACCACACGACGCTGGCCAATAACACGACACTGGGCGGGCATGTACATTTGGGGCAATGGGTGACGATTGGTGGCCTCACCGGTATTCACCAGTTTGTGAAGGTTGGTGCCCATGCCATGGTTGGGTTTGCCAGCGCCGTAGCGCAGGATGTTCCACCGTACATGCTGGTCGATGGAAACCCGCTGTCGGTGCGGGGCGTCAACAGCATCGGTTTGCGCCGGCGCGATTTCACAGCCGAGCGCGTGGCCGTGGTCAAGGCCATGCACAAGGCGCTCTACCGGGAAGACTTGACGTTGCAGCTGGCACGGGAACGAATCGCGGACTTGTCGAAGAAGCATCCCGAATCTTTTGCTGATGTCCAAATGATGCTTTCGTTCCTGGAGCAATCGTCGCCACAGCGCGGAATCGTGCGTTGATATGAAGTTCGGCATGGTTGCCGGCGAAGCATCGGGTGATTTGCTGGCTGCCCTGTTACTCGATGGGTTGCATCAACGCTGGCCTGACTTGAGTGCGGTTGGCATTGGCGGACCCCAGATGGCTGGTTGTGGATTCGAGGCCTGGTGGCCGCACCATAAGCTGTCAGTGCATGGCTATGGCTGGGAGGTACTGCGCCGCTACCGTGAAATTTTCAACATTCGGGAACAACTGAAGGTCCGACTGTTGCGCCAGCCCCCGAACCTGTTCATCGGTGTTGATGCCCCGGATTTCAACCTCGACCTCGAGGCAGCCTTGAAGGCCAGGGACATCAAGACGGTGCACTTTGTTTCGCCGTCGGTCTGGGCCTGGCGCCCGGAGCGTATCAAGAAAATCCGCAGCAGCGTTGACCACGTGCTTTGTATCTTCCCTTTCGAGCCCGCTTTGTTGGCGCAGCACGGCATCGCCGCGACGTACGTAGGGCATCCACTGGCCAATGTGATACCGATGGAACCGGATCGTGCGGCGGCGCGCAAGACCCTGGGGCTTGCCGTGGAAGATCAGGTCGTGGCCATCCTCCCAGGCAGTCGGAAATCGGAAATCAGCCACCTGGCAAGCCGGTTTTTTCGGACGGCATTGCGATTGCAGCAGCAGCGCCCGGCCCTTCAATTTGTTGTTCCCGCGGCGCCCGGGCTCAGATCCGAAATTGAACTGGCCGCTCGCAACAGCGCGCTGACGCGCAATCTGCAGATCATCGAGGGGCAGGCCCACACCGTCCTGGCGGCCTGTGACGTCACTCTGATCGCCAGCGGCACCGCTACGCTGGAGGCGGCCCTCTTCAAACGGCCGATGGTGATTGCCTACCATATGGCTTGGTGGTCATGGCAAATCATGCGTCGCAAGAGGTTGCAGCCCTGGGTTGGACTGCCCAACATCCTGTGCGAGGAATTTGTCGTGCCGGAATTACTGCAGGAGGCGGCCGAGCCCGACGCGCTGTCCGACGCCGTGCTCTCCTGGCTTGATGCACCCGAGAAAGTAGCCGCATTGCAGCGCCGCTTCCTTCACCTGCATCGGCAACTCCAGCGTAACACCCCTGAACTGGCCACCCATGCGATCGAGCAAGTACTTCAAGGCTGAACAGGCATCCTTGAATTGGGACATACCCGGTCTCGTGGCAGGCGTCGACGAAGCTGGTCGAGGTCCACTGGCGGGTCCGGTGGTGGCCGCCGCCGTCATTCTGGATGACTGTGAACCGATCAAGGGCCTGGCTGATTCCAAGACGCTGACTGCTTTGCGACGTGAAAAGCTGTTTGACGAAATTCGCGCCAAAGCCTTGTGTTGCTCGATTGCGCAGGCCAGTGTCGAGGAAATCGAGCAGCTCAACATTCTGCAGGCAACACTTTTGGCCATGCGCCGTGCCGTCGAGGGCTTGCGACTCAAACCGGTCAAGGTCCTGGTCGATGGCAATCAACTGCCATTGCTTGATGTACTGGCCGAGGCGATTGTCAAAGGCGATAGTCTGGTGCCTGCCATTTCCGCGGCATCGATCCTGGCCAAAGTACAGCGTGATCGCTGGTGCGTAGAGTACGACCTGCAGTTCCCGCAGTACGGCTTTGCAAAGCACAAGGGGTACGGTACGGCCGCGCACCTTGAGGCCCTGCGCCTTCATGGGGCCTGTCCGCAGCATCGAAAAACCTTCCGCCCGGTGGCCGAGGTCATGAAATGAGCACTGCGCCATTCCAACGCATCAGCTCGCGTGACAACGCTTTTCTGAAAGACCTGCGGCGCCTGTCACAGGACAGCACCGCCTACCGTAAACAGGGCCGATTCTGGGTCGAGGGCGAGCACCTGTGTGGCGCTGCGCTGGCACGCGGAGTCAAGCCCGTGGCGGCCATTTTTTCAGAGTCCTTTTGGTCAGCCGCGCCGTCCGCGTGGGCCGAAGTGACCAGCAACAACATTGTCATAGCCGACAGCCTGTTCGCCGACATCGGCGTTCTTGAGTCCTCAGCCGGCATCGGCTTTGTGTTTGAACTGCCGGCGACCAGGGTTTTGCAGCCAACATTGGCCTCCGTCATTCTTGATCGGGTTCAGGACGCGGGCAATGTCGGATCCATTTTGCGCAGTGCCAGCGCTTTCGGTTTCACACAGATCATCGCCCTGAAAGGTACCGCTGCGCTTTGGAGTCCGAAGGTGTTGCGAGCGGGTATGGGCGCCCACTGGGGCTTGCAGCTGCTCGAGGGTGTGGAGCCTGCTCACGTATCCAGTTTGACCATGCCCATCATCGTCACGAGCTCGCATCAGGGTGAGTACCTTCATCAGGCACAGCACGGGAAATCCCTTCCCATGCCATGTGCCTGGGCATTCGGGCACGAAGGGCAGGGCGTTGGCGTCGAACTTGAAGCGTTGGCGGGTCTGCAAATTCGCATTGCACAACCGGGCGGTGAGGAGTCACTCAACGTCGCTGCAGCGGCCGCCATTTGCCTGCACGCCAGTGGCAGCCAGCACCTGTCTGCGGTCTTGCCTCGGCTATAATGAAGCGCTTCACCGCACGCTGTACGCCCAGAGCCTTCTCAAGCAAAATCCCTCAATATTGCAAGCCAAGAGTCAACGCTTGAGCACGTTTGGGCGTACCCGAAAACCCATCCGGAGAACCCAGTGCTTTTGTCTTTACAGGGAATCTATCCCGCCGCTATCCTGGCGCTCGCAGACGGCACGGTGTTTGTCGGAAATTCCATAGGAGCCGCTGGCTCCACGGTTGGCGAGGTAGTGTTCAACACTGCCATGACCGGCTACCAGGAAATTCTGACGGACCCGAGTTACTGTCAGCAAATCGTGACGTTGACCTACCCACACATCGGTAACTATGGTGTCAATCCGCAGGACGTCGAAGCTGCCAGGGTACACGCCGCTGGATTGATCATCCGGGACCTGCCCTTGGTGGCTTCCAGTTTTCGCTCCACCATGTCGCTGTCACAGTACCTCGTGCAGGAGAACACGGTCGCCATCGCCAATCTGGATACACGCCAGCTGACGCGCCATCTGCGTACCCGCGGCGCGCAAAACGGTTGCATTCTGACTTTGAGCGCTGGGGAAAGCGTTACGCAGACGAGCGTTGACCGAGCCTTGGCCCTGGCCCAAAGCGCCCCCAGCATGGCTGGTACTGATCTGGCGAAGGTGGTCTCGACCAAGGCCGCCTACGAGTGGACACAGACCGAATGGCACTTGGCACATTCGCAGGCCAACGGCAAGGCCGGGTTTGGTACCCGGACCGACAGTCGATTCCATGTCGTGGCCTATGATTTTGGCGTCAAGTTCAATATCCTGCGCATGCTGGCAGAGCGGGCATGTCGGGTCACCGTGCTACCGGCCCAGACCAGTGCAGCGCAGGCTCTTGCCCTTGAACCGGACGGAATTTTCCTCAGCAATGGTCCCGGTGATCCACAGCCTTGTGACTACGCGATCAAAGCGGTTGCAGAGCTCATAGAGACCGCCATTCCGACCTTCGGCATCTGCCTGGGTCACCAGATCATGGCGTTGGCCAGTGGCGCAAAGACATTCAAAATGAAATTCGGTCATCACGGTGCCAACCATCCTGTCAAGGACCTTGACAGTGGGCGTGTCAGTATCACGAGCCAGAATCATGGTTTTGCAGTCGACGAGACGACCTTGCCGGCCAATTTGCGCGCCACCCACGTCAGTTTGTTCGACGGCACGCTGCAGGGACTCGCGCGCACGGACCGACCCGCATTTTGCTTTCAAGGGCATCCAGAGGCCTCGCCGGGACCGCACGACATCGCCTATCTGTTTGATCGCTTCACTGCGCTCATGGACAAGGCACAGGAGAAGAAGAATGCCTAAGCGCACAGACCTCAAATCGATTCTCATCATTGGTGCGGGGCCGATCATCATTGGCCAGGCCTGCGAGTTCGATTATTCAGGCGTCCAGGCTTGCAAGGCCCTGCGCGAAGAGGGTTACAGGGTCATCCTGATCAACAGCAACCCGGCCACCATCATGACGGATCCGGCCACGGCGGATGTGACCTACATCGAGCCGATTACGTGGCAGACGGTCGAGAAGATCATTGCCAAGGAACGCCCCGACGCCATTTTGCCGACCATGGGTGGGCAGACGGCTCTGAATTGCGCACTCGACCTGTGGCATCAGGGCGTGCTGGAGCGCTATCAGGTTGAGTTGATCGGCGCCAGCCCCCAGGCGATCGACAAGGCCGAAGATCGCTTGAAGTTCAAGGATGCGATGACCAGCATCGGGCTCTCATCGGCTCGCTCCGGCATTGCACATTCCATGCAGGACGCCTGGGTGGTGCAGAAGACGCTGGGCTTCCCGACCGTCATTCGGCCCAGTTTTACGCTCGGTGGGACGGGCGGCGGCATCGCCTACAACGCTGAAGAGTTTGAAGTGATCTGCAAGCGTGGTCTGGAAGCGTCGCCGACCAACGAATTGCTGATCGAAGAGTCACTTCTGGGCTGGAAAGAATTCGAGATGGAGGTGGTGCGTGACAAGGCAGACAACTGCATCATCGTTTGCTCCATCGAGAATCTCGACCCGATGGGCGTGCACACAGGCGATTCCATCACGGTGGCACCGGCTCAGACCTTGAGCGACAAGGAATACCAGATATTGCGTAACGCCAGTCTGGCTGTGCTGCGCGAAATCGGGGTGGACACGGGTGGCTCGAACGTGCAGTTCGCCATCAATCCGGACGACGGGCGCATGGTGGTCATCGAAATGAATCCGCGTGTTTCGCGCTCGTCCGCACTTGCCTCCAAAGCTACCGGGTTTCCGATCGCCAAGGTGGCTGCCAAACTCGCCGTCGGTTACACCCTGGATGAGTTGCGCAACGAGATCACAGGCGGTGCCACGCCGGCGAGTTTTGAGCCGAGCATCGATTACGTGGTAACCAAGATTCCGCGCTTCGCCTTTGAAAAATTCCCAGCCGCCGACAGTCGCCTGACAACACAGATGAAGTCCGTGGGCGAGGTGATGGCGATTGGTCGAACCTTTCAGGAATCGTTCCAGAAAGCACTGCGTGGTCTGGAAGTTGGCGTCGACGGCATGAATGAGAAGACGCAGGACAGGGAATTGCTGGAGAAAGAACTGGGCGAGCCGGGACCGGACCGGATCTGGTACGTAGGCGATGCATTCGCTGCCGGCTGGAGTGTCGAGGAAGTGTTTGCCTTGACCCGCATTGACCGCTGGTTTTTGGTGCAAATCGAACAGATCGTCAAGATTGAACTGGAAATTGAACGGTTGCCAGCGGCAGAAGGCAGAAGCGCTCTGGACGGCATCGATGCGGCAACGCTGCGGGCATTGAAGCAAAAAGGCTTTTCCGACCGTCGACTGGCGCGCCAGTTCAAGACAACAGACACTGCTGTTCGGCAGAGGCGCCACGCTCTGGGTGTGCGCCCGGTTTACAAGCGGGTCGACACCTGCGCCGCCGAGTTTTCGACCAATACGGCTTATATGTACTCGACTTACGAGGCAGAGGGCGCGGAATGTGAATCGGCGCCAACCGACAGAAAGAAGATCATGGTGCTCGGTGGCGGTCCGAACCGGATCGGTCAGGGCATCGAGTTCGACTACTGCTGCGTGCATGCGGCGCTGGCGCTGCGCGAGGATGACTATGAGACCATCATGGTCAACTGCAACCCTGAGACTGTGTCTACCGATTACGACACTTCAGATCGCCTGTATTTCGAACCACTCACGTTGGAGGATGTGCTGGAGATCGTCGACAAGGAAAAGCCCTTGGGCGTGATCGTGCAGTACGGAGGTCAGACGCCTCTGAAACTCGCGCTGGGTCTGGAGGCCAATGGCGTTCCTATCATTGGAACTTCGCCCGACATGATCGACGCCGCTGAGGACCGTGAGCGCTTCCAGCAGTTGCTGCATACGCTCGGTCTGCGTCAGCCGTCCAACGCAACTGCGCGGACGGAGCCAGAGGCGTTGGAAAAGGCGGCTGCCCTGGGCTACCCGCTGGTGGTTCGTCCGAGCTATGTGCTGGGTGGTCGGGCCATGGAGATAGTGCACGAGCAGCGCGACCTGGAGCGCTATATGCGCGAAGCCGTCAAAGTCAGCCATGATTCGCCCGTGCTGCTTGATCGATTTCTCAACGACGCCATCGAGTGCGATGTGGACTGCCTGCGTGATTCCGGTTCGCCGACCGAAGTGGGACGGACCTTCATCGGGGGCGTGATGGAACACATCGAGCAGGCTGGTGTGCACAGTGGAGACTCGGCCTGTTCGCTGCCCCCCTACAGCTTGTCCGCCGCCACGGTCACCGAGATCAAGCGCCAGACGGCTGCCATGGCTTGTGCACTTGAGGTGGTCGGCTTGATGAACGTGCAGTTCGCGATTCAAAACATCGATGGCAAGGACGTGATCTACGTGCTTGAAGTGAATCCGCGCGCATCGCGTACCGTTCCTTTTGTGTCCAAAGCCACAGGAATTCAGCTCGCCAAAGTGGCCGCACGTTGTATGGTCGGACAGTCTCTGGCATCGCAGGGCATTCGTGCCGAGGTGACACCACCCTATTTCAGTGTGAAGGAAGCCGTCTTTCCATTCGTCAAGTTTCCCGGCGTCGACACCATTCTTGGACCCGAGATGAAATCGACCGGCGAGGTCATGGGCGTTGGCAAGACGTTTGGCGAGGCCTTCGTCAAATCGCAGATTGGCGCCGGGACCAAACTACCCAGACCCTCCGCGATTCAGGGCGAATCTTCTGGCAAGGTCTTTATCTCGGTCAAGGGCCACGACAAGCCACGCGCCGTCGAAGTGGCCCGCGCTCTGAATGCCATGGGATTTGCGGTGCTGGCAACCAAAGGTACGGCGGCTTCCATCAATGCGGCAGGTCTCTCCTGCACCGTCGTGAACAAGGTGACCGAGGGGCGTCCGCATATTGTGGACATGATCAAGAACAATGAAATTGTGATGGTTATTCATACCGTTGAGGAGCGCCGCAACGCCATCGCCGACTCCCGGCAGATTCGCACTTCGGCTCTGCTGGCACGGGTTACGACGTTTACCACCATCGCCGGCGCCGAAGCTGCTGTACAGGGCATGCCACACGTGGACCACCTGGACGTGATTTCGCTGCAGGATATGCATGCGCAACTGGCAACTGGTTGATTTTGAACTGACATTCACGGCATAATCGAGTCCTACCGCCGGACGGCAACGTTCGGCGGTTTCCTTTTGTGCAATCCATAACGGAGCAGCAAGTGGCTACCATACCCATTACGAAACGCGGCGCTGAAAAGCTCAAGGCCGAGTTGCAAAAACTCAAGACGGTTGATCGCCCGTCAGTCATCAATGCGATTGCCGAAGCACGCGCGCAGGGCGATCTGAGCGAAAACGCCGAGTACGAGGTTGCCAAGGATCGCCAGGGTTTCATTGAGGGCCGCATCCAGGAGGTCGAGGGCAAACTGTCTGCCAGCCAGATCATCGACCCCTCTGAACTCAATGCCGGGGGCCGCGTCGTGTTTGGTGCCACGGTGACTCTTGAAGACGAAGCCTCGGGAAATCAGGTCACCTACCAGATCGTCGGTGAAGACGAGGCTGACATCAAGCTCGGGTTGATCAATATCGGCAGTCCAATTGCCCGTGCCTTGATTGGCAAGGAGGAGGGCGACAGCGTTGAAGTGCAGGCGCCGGGTGGGGCCAGGCACTACGAGGTGGTGGCAGTCAGCTACATTTGAATCGATGACGCGTCTTGCACTTTGGGGCGTTGCGCTGTGGTGGAGCAGCCTGGGGCTCATCGGCTTTCTGGTCGTTCCGCTGCTATTTGCACGTTTGCCGACACCGGCCATGGCAGGCAATATGGCTGCTGGCCTGTTTCAGGCGCAAACCTGGATTTCGCTTTTGTGCGGTCTCGTGCTTCTGCTCAGCGGGCAATCCCGGCGGCGGACCTCGCCAGCGCTTCTTTCGCCTGCTGTCCTGATGTTCATCATGGCGGGCATGCTGCTGGCCTTGTTGTCTGAATTTTCGGTCGCGCCGCGCATCTTGGCGCGCGAGAATTTGCGTCTCTGGCACGGCATCGGGAGCGCCATGTATGCACTCCAGTTCTTGTTCGCCTCGCTGGTATTCTGGAAGTTGACGCCGCCGGCGTCGATCGAATGAGAGGATTCGCGTTCAGGTCTGACTGCGCTTCTTGATGCTGATTTGCTTGGGTTTCGAGCGTTTCACCTGGCCGCCTGCGGTCAAACGCTGATTGCCCAGCACTCTGAGCGTCTTCACTTCCGGGCGTTGGCCACCGCGTGTGCTGTACTTGAGCACTTTGAAGTCACGCGGACCAGGCATACGATCGCCATCAACGGTCTTTTCGCGCTCCGGCGTTGGCCGCCACAGCACGAGCAGCTTGCCAATATGCTGGATTGGTGCTGCGTTCAGTTCGTCAGCGAGAGTCTGGAACATGGTTTCGCGCGCTGTGCGGTCATCGGAAAAAATGCGCACCTTGATCAAGCCGTGTGCGTTCAGGGCCGCGTCGGTCTCTTTCTTCACGGCGGCACTCAGGCCGTCGCCGCCCACCATGACGACAGGATCAAGGTGATGCGCTTGGGCACGATATTCTTTGCGTTGGGCAGGGGTCAATTGAATTTGCGGCATGGCGCTATTATCGGTCACGAAGGTGAAAATGAAAGACAAAGTCAAAGGCAGCAAGGTCAACCGGGCGTGGATCAACGATCACGTCAACGACCCGTACGTCAAGCTTGCCAAGCTTGAAGGTTACCGGGCGCGTGCCGCCTACAAGCTCAAGGAGATTGACGAGTCGCTGGGCTTGATCCAACCGGGTCAGCTGGTGGTCGATCTGGGTTCCACGCCCGGCGCCTGGAGCCAGTATGTGCGGCGCAAGATGTCACCCAGAACGGCTGTCCGTGGCGGCGCTGCGGTAGGGGAACTCAATGGCAGCATCATTGCGCTCGATATCCTGCCGATGGATCCGGTGGAGGGCGTCGTCTTCCTGTTGGGTGATTTTCGTGAGCCTGAGGTCTTGCAGCGCCTGACCGACGAAATGCAGGGCCGTCAAGCGGATGTGGTCGTGTCCGACATGGCACCCAATCTGTCCGGCATTGCGTCGGCTGACGCTGCGCGCATCGAAAACCTGGTCGAACTGGCGCTGGATTTCGCGCAGACCCACATGAAGGTGCGTGGAACCCTGGTTGCCAAGGTTTTTCACGGTGCAGCTTATGACGTACTTTTCAAGCGCTTCCAGGAGGTCTTTTTGGTCGTCAAACGCATCAAGCCCAAGGCCTCGCGCGACAAGTCTGCCGAAACCTTTCTGGTTGGCACCGGTTTAAGGAGGCCTTGAAGCCTGCCCCGTCTAGGCGTAAAACCCGGGAGGCGTCGCTGGCCTGTCTTGAAACGCCTAAAATGGTGCCCAACTGTGTATCGTCCGTCTGTTTGCTTCCCTACTGGAGCCTCGCTTGAATAATCAGTGGTTCTCGAAAATTGCCGTCTGGCTCGTCATTGCGCTTGTGCTCTTCACTGTGTTCAAACAGTTTGAAACCCGGGGGCCTGCTGGCGCCGGCAATCTTGGGTACTCCGATTTTCTTGAGGAAGTTCGGGGCAAGCGCATCAAGAGCGCCATCATTCAGGAAGGTCAGGGCGGCACTGAAATCATCGCAGTCACCACAGATGATCGCAAAGTCCGGACCACTGCCACTTACCTTGATCGGGGTCTCGTCGGTGACCTGATCGCCAATGGCGTCAAGTTTGACGTCAAGGCGCGCGAAGAGGGTTCACTCCTCATGACGCTGCTGGTGAGTTGGGGTCCGATGCTGTTGCTGATTGGTGTCTGGATTTATTTCATGCGCCAGATGCAGGGCGGCGGCAAAGGTGGTGCCTTCAGTTTTGGCAAGAGCAAGGCGCGCATGCTCGATGAAAATACGAATCAGGTTACCTTTGCCGATGTCGCTGGTTGCGATGAGGCCAAAGAGGAAGTCAAGGAAGTAGTCGATTTCCTGAAAGATCCGGCCAAGTTCCAGAAACTGGGCGGCCGTATTCCGCGCGGCTTGTTGCTGGTTGGCCCACCGGGCACCGGCAAGACGCTGTTGGCCAAAGGAATTGCAGGCGAAGCCAAAGTACCCTTTTTCAGCATCAGCGGCTCTGACTTTGTCGAGATGTTTGTCGGCGTGGGCGCGGCGCGGGTACGCGACATGTTTGACAACGCAAAGAAGAACGCCCCCTGCATCATCTTTATTGACGAAATCGACGCGGTTGGACGGCAGCGTGGCGCCGGTCTGGGTGGCGGCAATGACGAACGCGAGCAAACGCTCAATCAGATGCTGGTCGAAATGGATGGCTTCGAGACGAATGTCGGTGTGATCGTGGTGGCGGCGACCAATCGTCCCGACATTCTTGATTCCGCCCTGTTGCGCCCGGGGCGCTTTGATCGGCAGGTTTATGTCACGTTGCCAGATATCAGGGGTCGTGAACAGATTCTCAATGTGCACATGCGCAAGGTACCCTTGGGTCAGGATGTCAATCCGGGGGTGATTGCACGAGGCACACCTGGCATGTCAGGTGCTGACCTTGCAAACCTTTGCAATGAGGCGGCACTGATGGCGGCGCGGCGCAGTGCGCGTACCGTGGAAATGCAGGATTTTGAAAAGGCCAAAGACAAGATTCTGATGGGGCCGGAGCGCAAGAGCATGGTGATGCCAGAGAGTGAACGCAAGAACACGGCGTATCACGAGTCAGGCCACGCATTGATAGGAAAATTGCTTGCCAAATGCGACCCGGTTCACAAGGTGACGATCATTCCACGTGGGCGCGCTCTGGGTGTGACCATGAGCCTGCCGGCGCAGGATCGCTACAGCTACGACAGCGAATACATGCTGCATCAAATCAGCATGCTGTTTGGTGGCCGCATCGCCGAGGAGGTTTTCATGCACCAGATGACCACCGGTGCCAGCAACGACTTTGAACGCGCAACCCACATCGCTCGCGATATGGTTACTCGCTACGGTATGACCGATGCCCTGGGTCCCATGGTCTATGCGGACAACGAGGGTGAGGTTTTTCTGGGCCGCTCGGTGACCAAGACAACCAATATGAGTGAAGACACCATGCAGAAGGTTGATGCAGAGGTTCGGCGCATCATTGACCAGCAGTACAGTCAGGCGCGCAAACTCATTGAAGACAATCAGGACAAGATCCACGCCATGGCCAGCGCTTTGCTCGAATGGGAAACCATAGACAGCGACCAGATCGACGACATCATGGCGGGCAAGGAGCCGCGTCCGCCAAAGGACTGGACGCCACGCGTCCCGGCGGCGGGCAGTGATGGGACTGGCGGGGGTACACCAGCCGTCAAGACCGACACGGCCCCCACGGCTGCTTGAGCTGGCGCAGCGCTGACGGTAGCGGGGCAGAAATGCCCCGTTCTTTTTCATGAAATGGAAGACTGGAAGATCTGTTATTGATCTGTCGATGCCCAAAGTCATGGGTATCGTCAACCTGACGCCGGACTCATTCTCTGACGGTGGTCTGCATCACGGTGTCAGCGCAGCGCTGCACCATTGTGAAAAACTTCTCCGCGACGGTGCTGACATTCTGGACATTGGTGCAGAGTCGACGCGACCGGGCGCCAATGCGGTGACAGAGGATGAAGAACTTCAGCGACTGGTGCCGGTGCTGCGCCAAGCCGTCACCTTGGGCTTACCGGTCTCCGTAGATACGTACAAGCCTGGCGTGATGCAGGTTGCGCTCGACCTGGGTGCAGACATCATCAACGACGTCTGGGCCCTGCGTTGGCACCAGCCAGCGACGGATGCGCTGACTGCAACACAGGTCATTGCGCGTCACCCTGCTTGCGGTATCTGTTTGATGCACATGCATGGCGAGCCGTCGAGCATGCATTTGTTTGCAATGCAAGGCGACGCCGTGGCTCAGGTGAGGCTCTTCCTGCACCAGGCTGCCAGCGAGTTGCAACGCTCCGGTGTCGAGAAGAGCCGCATCGTCGTCGATCCTGGCATTGGCTTTGGCAAGACAGCTGCGCAGAATTTTGCGCTGTTATCGAGACAGACGGAGTTGCTTGGCGCCGGCTTCCCCTTGTTGGTTGGCTGGTCGCGCAAGTCCTCGCTGGCGGCCTGCGCGGGTGTTGCCAGCGGCTGCACAACTCGTGTTGATCTGGATGGGCGCGTTGTAGCCAGCGTTACGGCGGCGGTGCTGGCCGTGGAGCGTGGCGCTTCGATTTTGCGAGTGCACGATGTGCTCGAGACAGTTCAGGCACTCAGGGTGTTGAACGCTATAAGATAGGCCGCAGGCGATGGCGTCAACTTGATCGGAAGGGAAGCAATGAGCAGAAAATATTTTGGTACGGATGGCATTCGGGGGACGGTTGGTCACGCGCCAATTACGCCGGATTTCGTCCTGCGCCTGGCACATGCGGTGGGGCGGGTTTTGAAACGCTCGGAAGCTCGTCCCACTGTCTTGATTGGGAAGGACACACGGATCTCGGGCTACATGCTGGAGAGTGCGCTGGAGAGCGGATTCAACTCTGCCGGTGTCGATGTTGTCCTACTCGGTCCTTTGCCGACGCCTGGTGTTGCCTATCTGACTCGCGCGCAGCGAGCTTCTCTTGGTGTGGTTATCAGCGCCAGTCACAATCCTTTTGCCGACAATGGCATCAAATTCTTCAGCGCGCAGGGTACCAAACTCTCCGACGCGTGGGAGTCGGAGGTCGAGGCTGCGCTGGAGGAGGCGCCCGTTTGGGCTGACTCCGACAACCTGGGCAAAACACGTCGACTTGACGATGCAGCCGGGCGCTACATTGAATTCTGCAAGAGTACGTTTGCACACGACCTGACTTTGCGTGGCGTGAAGATTGTGGTCGATGCAGCGCATGGCGCGGCTTATCACATCGCGCCCATGGTCTTTCACGAATTGGGCGCCGAGGTCGTGGCCATTGGTTGTGCGCCCGACGGTTTGAATATCAATCACGAAGTTGGTGCGACCCATCCGCAGGCCTTGGTCAAGGCAGTCAAGAGCAGTGGTGCACAGTTTGGCATTGCGCTCGATGGTGACGCCGATCGACTGCAACTGGTCGACGCTGAAGGGCGCCTGTTCAATGGCGACGAGATACTTTATCTGATGGTGAAGGAGCGACTCTCGCGCGGTCAGAGTCGCAGTTTCGCCGAAGAGACGGTTCCCGGCGTGGTCGGCACGCTGATGACGAATATGGCAGTCGAGATTGCCCTGAAGTCCCTGGGCGTTGAGTTGGTGCGTGCCAAGGTGGGCGACCGCTATGTGCTCGAGGAACTGGAAAAGCGCGGTTGGGTCCTGGGTGGTGAAGGCTCTGGCCATCTGCTTGCATTGGACAAGCACACCACCGGTGATGGCATTATTTCTGCGTTGCAGGTTCTGCAGGCGTGTCTGCGCAGCGCCCAGACATTGAGTCAACTTCTGGCCGAGGTTACGCTTTTCCCACAGGTACTCATCAATGTCCGGCTCAGGCCGCATCAGGATTGGCAATCCAATGAACAACTGGCTGCGACGACCAGGTCGGTCGAGGAAGAACTTGGTGGACAGGGGCGAGTATTGATTCGCGCCAGCGGCACGGAGCCGCTGGTCCGCGTCATGGTGGAGGCGCGACGTGCTGAGCAGGCGCAAAGCTGCGCCGAACGAATTGCCGCAACGTTGCGATGAGCGCTCTACCTGGCGATGTGCGCGTCTGCCGCGCCGACTATGAAAATCAGGAGCATGCGACCGCTCTGGTGGCATTGCTCGACGCCTACGCATGGGATCCGATGGGGGGCGGCCACGGGCTGAGCGACTTTGCCAAAGCCCATCTCGTGCGTTCTCTGGCCGAGCGGCCGCAGGCCTTCAGTGTGCTGGCGTTCCTGGGCGCAGGAGATGAAACACCGGTTGGTCTGGTCAACTGCATAGAGGGCTTCTCCACCTTTGCCTGTCAGGCGCTGGTCAATATTCACGATGTTGTGGTCTTGCCGGCCTATCGTGGCCAGCGCATTGGACAGCAGATGCTGGCCCTGGTCGACAGCATCGCGCGTGAAAGGGGGGCCTGCAAATTGACGCTGGAGGTTCTGTCCGGCAATGCTGGCGCCATGCAGCTCTACCGGCGCGTCGGGTTTGACAACTATCAGCTCGATCCGGCTGCGGGTCAGGCGCAGTTCCTGCAAAAATGGCTGCGCTGACCGCCGGTCAGGCCAGTTTCAGGATCCGGTGATGGTTCAGACGCTGACGTATTGCGGTTGCCGGTAACGCTGTCTTGATGCGCGGGTTGCCGCGGGCGGTTCGGTGCAGGCGCGCCGGAGTGATGAGCAAACCTTCTTCATTGATGACAATGGCGACCTCCGGCTGGTTGGGCTGGTCGCTGCGTCGCACGACCACAGCCACGTCGCCACTGTCGAGCCGCACATACGTGCCCGGCGGGCACAAGCCGACCGCTCGCACCAGAGCGTGACCTACTTCGTCGGGTGGCTGGGTAGACCTGGCAATGATCGAGCGAATCGACTCCGTGGCGCTGCGACCTTCCCGTTGTTTGCGTGGACTGATCTGGGCCGCGTAGCGATCCACCACCCGCAGAATACGGGCCAATCGCCGGACCGGAGAAACCGCTCGCAACTCGCCCTTATCGGTGGCTTCATCGTGATGCATCTCAATGGTTTGAAGCCATAGTGCATCTGCAACGCCGATGCGGCTCAGCGTCGCAGAACTGTTGGCCGGATGTGCAGCAATCGTCTCTTGCTGGATGGGGTCTGGCCTGTCTGTCTGCTCGGTCAACTGGTCTTGCAGCGCCGTCATCGAGATATTCATGGTCATGGCGGCATGGACCAGACTGTTTCGCTCTGCCTCCGGCAAGCCCAGCTCCAGCGCAATCAGGTGGCAAAGCACGGCACAGATCAGTGCGTGGGATGCACTGTAGCCAACCGGCGAGTTGCTCGCGAGCTGGAATAACAGGTACAAGCCCAGATCCGGGTCGCGCTGGAGCAGATCGCGCAGCCAGCGGTCGTATTGCCAGACGCGTTGCTCGAACTCCTGAATGCTGTCCGGACTGTTCAAGATGATGCCCAGACCCGATTCCAGGTCTGACCACAGGCTGAGCAGATCCTGGTATTCGTCTTCGTTCTGTAAGGCCACGGGTGCGATCGGTCAGTCGCGAAAATTATCGAAACTCAAAGGCAGGTCGGTGATGCTTTTTCTGATCAGGGCCATGGCCGACTGAAGATCATCGCGCTTGGCTCCAGTCACCCGTAACTTGCTCTCCTGGATAGCCGACTGCACCTTGAGCTTGCTGTCCTTGAGCGCTCGCTGGATCTTCTTTGAAACTTCAGCCTCAATGCCGTTGCGCACCTTGATGACCAGCTTGACCCGGTCGCCCCCCATTTTCTGGATCTCTCCCCGGTCCAGAAAGCGCACGTCGACGCTTCGCTTGGCAAGCTTGTTGTGCAGAATATCTTCAATCTGCGTCAGTTGAAATTCGGCATTGCCAATCTAGGTGATCTCTTTATCCTTGATTTCAATCGCCGCTGGCGTCCCTTTGAAATCGAATCGCGTGGCGATTTCCTTGGCGCTGTTTTCCACGGCGTGCTTCACTTCTACCTGATTGGCTTCGCAGACGGTGTCAAAAGAGGGCATGGTCAACTCCCAAAAAAATCGCAGCAGATCGCTAGTGAGAGAATTGCGGCAATGTTAATCGAGAAAAACGTTCCGCTCCAAGCCTGTAACAGTTTTGGCATCGTGGCCAAGGCACACTGTCTGGTTCGCATAGGCAGTGAGTCTGAGCTGCAAGCGCTGCTCGCGGACCCTGAATCCGTCGCGCAGGCCAAGTTCGTTCTCGGCGGCGGCAGCAATATTGTGCTCACCGGCGACGTCAAACCCCTGGTGCTGAAAGTCGAGATCAAGGGGCGGCGTTTGGTAGGTGAGACGGCCAAGGCTTTTATCGTAGAGGCTGGCGCCGGGGAGAACTGGCATGATTTTGTCAGCTGGACCTTGAATCAAGGCTACCCCGGTCTGGAAAACATGGCACTGATTCCTGGAACCGTTGGTGCTGCCCCGGTGCAGAACATTGGCGCTTATGGCGTGGAGCTGCAGGACCGTTTTGATTCACTGGACGCAGTGGACCTGAACACCGACAAGCCATTCACGCTGAACGCCGCGCAGTGCGCCTTTGGTTATCGTGACTCCATCTTCAAGCACCAGTCCAGCAACCTCGGCTTGGCTGGCCGTGCCCTCATCACGCGGGTTCGCTTCAGTCTGCCAAAGCCGTGGAAAGCCGTACTTGGTTATGCCGATGTAGAGAAAAAGTTGCTGGAGTCCGGTATCAAGCAGCCATCGGCGCAGCAGATGTTCCAGTGGATTTGCGAAATTCGTCGTGCCAAGTTGCCGGATCCGGCGCTTGTCGGCAATGCCGGAAGCTTTTTCAAGAACCCGACCGTCACACCGGAACAATGCGCTGACATCATTGCCCGTGATCCCAAAATTGTTTACTACCACCTGGCGGACGGCGCCATCAAACTGGCTGCCGGCTGGCTGATCGACGCTTGTGGATGGAAGGGCAAGTCGGTCGGCAACGCCGGCGTCTATGAAAAGCAGGCACTGGTGCTTGTCAACAGGGGCGGCGCGACCGGTGGCGAAGTCATGACCCTGGCCAAGGCAATTCAGACCAGTGTTTATGAGCGCTTTGGCATCCTGCTGGAGCCCGAGCCGGTCGTCGTCTGACTCAGCCGAAATGACAAATGTAGTGATAGGCGTCGGTAACCCGGATCTCGAATGAAGAATTGCCCGGTACGCTGAACTTGTCACCGGCGGCCGATTTCACCCAAGCGGCGCTCCCAGCCAGCTTGTATTCGCAACTACCAGCCACGCATTCCATGATTTCCGGCGCTCCCGTGTTGAACGTCAGAGTGGCGGGCAGCACGACACCCACTGTTCTTTTGCTGCCATCGGCCAAGGTAATACCGTGGCTCACACATTTGCCGTCAAAGTAAATGTTGGCCTGGGTCGTGATGCTGACGTTGTCAATGCTCGAGGTGGTCATGGGAGGTTCTAAAACAGTAGGAGGTCGCCATGTTAGCGGCTTTTCGCTCGCCCCTGGTCATCGCAGTTTGACCTTGCGCGGCACGGCCCATGATGAGAGGCGTTAGGCTCGGGGTATGAGAAATGTTTTGGTATTGGGCGGCACCGGTTTCGTTGGCGCACCGGTGTGTGAAATGCTGCTGCGTCATGGCTGGCAGGTGACGGTGCCCACGCGCCAGCGATCCCATGCCGAACGGTTGCACAGGAACTTGCCCGAAGTCCATGTGCTGGAGCTCGACGTGCATGACGAGGCGTCGTTGACGCGGGCGCTGGCTGGTCAGCAGGCAGTGGTGAACCTGGTGGCCATCCTGCACGGCAGCGCTGACGCATTTGCGAAGGTTCATGTCGACCTGCCACAAAAGCTCGCACGAGCCTGCATGGCCGCTGGCGTCAAGCAAATGGTGCACCTCAGTGCGCTCGGTGCTGATTCGGCACAGCCGCAAGCAGCGCCCTCGATGTACTTGCGCAGCAAGGGGCAGGGGGAAGCGGTATTGATGCAAGCGGCTAGGCCGGGGAAGCAGTGCACGTTTGATCTGACGATTCTTCGGCCCAGTGTGATCTTTGGCGTGAATGACAAGTTCCTCAATGTCTTCGCGCAATTGCAGAAGACACTGCCGGTGATGCCTTTGGCCGGTGCCGCAACGCGCTTTCAGCCGGTGTGGGTGCAGGACGTGGCGAGCGCTGTCGTGCGCAACCTGGAGCGCACCGACATCGCCTGTGCGCCCAATGCGCCGCTGGTTCTGGAATTGTGTGGCCCCGACGTATTTACACTGCGTCAACTCGTACAGTTGTCAGCGCGACTGAGCGGTGTGAGAGGCGGGCGCGGTCGTCCCGTATTCGCGCTGCCGCGCTGGCTGGGACGCTTGCAGGCCACGCTGATGGAACTGGCACCGGGTGAGCCCCTGATGAGCCG
>CAIYMN010000314.1 GCA_903927295.1 uncultured beta proteobacterium
TGACGCGCTTGCGCTTGCCAAACAGCCATTTAAAATTGAAGTCTCAAAACCAGAAAACCGGGGCAACGCCGTCCAGTTGCATCAACCAGAGTACAGCTTAAATTAACCGTTAAACTGTCTAGCCTCTGGGGTCCACTTTAGGACGCACTGCGACAGAACCCAGGCTTCCATGGTTTGAATGTCGGTGAACCAGACCTATTGGTTCCGTCGGATCCCTGCATACTGGTGACAGGTTTTGAGCCCTCGTCGGTTCAATTGCAGATTAAGATGCAACTCACTGGCGAGACGGTTGTATTGAACTTTGTACCTTCTCATCGCCATCGACTCGACGCATTTGAAACAGCGCTTACGACGATTGCGGAGCCGTTTGTCGTCAAAAGCGGAAATACTCGGTTTGGTGGAAAATACAGCCAGACCCATGACTTCAAAACCACAGAAGGGGGCTACCCGGGAGGCATCCCTCAGGACGATGTCAATACCATTGCGCGCTATTCCAGCGACGCGATGCTGCGATTGACACGATGAAGCAAGCTTAATCCCATTTCTGCCTGAACGCTGCTTCGCGAGCCGCGAGCAGAACGGTCAGCGCTGCTTTGGCATCATCAATGGATCGGGGTCGCGTCTGCGGTGCGCCGACATGCGCTGCCAACGCACGGAAACCTCTGCCTTGGACCTCGGTCCAGATCATCAACGCCATGTAATCAATGTCACAGACTGAGTCGTCGAACGTCTGATCGATGCTTTCCGCAGCTTTTCTGAGGAAAGGTAAATCGACCGTCGCGTTTTGAAGAAAGACCGGTCGCAACGCAACAAATGCCAGATATTCCTTCATCACTCGGGCAAGCGGTAGCCCCTCCAGAGCCATCTGTTCCTGCGTAATGCCGATCAGTTTCAAGACGTCATCCGGAACTGGGCTGGCAACCTTAACCAGTCGGGAGAACTCTGACCATACCGTCCCGCTCGGATCGACCAGCAAGGCCGCAATCTCGATTATTTCGGAAGATTCGGGCTCAAGGCCGGTGGTCTCAATGTTGACCACAACAAAGGGTTCGCGCATGGCGTCCCATTCCTTGGCAAATCCGACGGCCGGGTTGAAGATGGCGCGATCTTCGGTGAAAGTCCAGCCCAACCAATCATCCGCAGTTGGTTCCAGAGGATCGGTGGCGCGCATATGGGGTGTTCTGCCAATTGCCATGTTGATTCATCCCGATTGGTTCAAGTCAAGCGCGCAAACAGGACCCTGTAGTCGGGGTGGCGTTGGAGTGCCAACTGGCAGGCGGCATACTCAGAGTGAGCATAGACGTGCACGCCGACGGTCGTTCCGCAACTGTTGCGCATCTCGACGTAGTAGTTTTGTGGGTTTGCCATTTCAAGTTCCTCAGGTTGGGGGTATGGGATTCAAGTCTGTTGCCACTGCGCTCTTTACGCGCTCTGACAATTTATTGTTGCTCGAAGGCGCGACAAATATTGACGTCCATCAGCCGGAGAATCCATGAGCCAGCGGCGGTGGTGCTTTACCTGATCAACTGGCGAAAAACTGGAGACAGACGATGGTCCGAAGAAAGAAGTTCAGAAATCAAATGGCTGCAAGGACGCGGATTTCGCAGAACGCCGTTTGGGAAAGAATGTGGGCAATAGGCGACAGCCGTTCTAAAGAAAGAAGGCGGGCGGAACCGACGTTGGTTCTTGCGCGCAAACATAGTTTCGGCAACCGTGTGGAGATCAGTCAAAGCAGCCAGTGTGCGTGCTTCTGCTGCCTCAAGACCTTTTCCAGCGAAGCGATTCGAAATTGGTGTGACCAACCCCGAGAAGTCGCGCACGGTGACGATGTATTGGGCATCACGGCGGAGTGCCCGTTTTGTGGCATTGATTCTGTGCTGGGTGATCAATGCGGCTTTGAGTTGAGCGAAGAATTCCTGAAGAAAATGAAGCAGTTCTGGTTTGATGATGGGCTCGTCGAAATCTGCTACTCAACGCGTGGCGGCAGCTGGCAGTTGAGTAAAAGACGTCCGAAATCGCCCACGTCCGAGAGCCAGTAGCCTTGGCTCGTTTCAGTCTTCAAGGCGATCGAATTCGTCTGGCACAGGTGGTTCGTTCTTCACCGTTCGTTGCGCGACCAGAACACCTTGCTCAAAGCACAGGAACAGGCTGTTCTCAAAAATGCTGGAGTAGCCGGCGTGGGAGTAGGCAAGCATCTTGCCGTGAGGGCAGCAAAGCTCCCCGGTCACCCAATCGGCAAACACCCGGTCCGGCGTCTCAGGAAATAGGTCTTTCAACGCGACCTCTCGCCCGTCAGGGAACTTGCCCCGAATGCTCACCAGGAACAGGCGATCATCGATGATCTCCCAGTGCCCGAAATATCCTCTGCCATTGGCCGTAGTGCGCCGTTTGAACTGGATGCTTCTGTTGCGGCGCCTTGCCAGCCAGGGGCGCAGGGGTTCAGCGAACAGGCTGTATTGCCTGCCCTGAAAGGTTAATTGCTCGGGTATTTGTGCGGTCATGGTCTACTTTATGAGTAAGGAAGATTCAACTGAACTGGCGATTCATTCTTGCACCGACAAACGGCAAATTCTGTCGTTCAGACAAAGGCAGCACGCCGCTTGGCGACCGGAACGCGCACGGCGTGCTCCCGCTCAAGTTCGGTGATCCAGGATTCGAGGCTGAAGCGCTCGTCGATCAGCACTTCCTGACGGCGCACGGTGGCAAAATCACCCGGTGCGAGCTGTGACAGGGCCGCCAAGCGTTCGCCAATCGGTGGCGGCAAATCTGCATTGGCGTCGGACAGGGCATAAGTCGCCAGCATCCGACGGCGGTGTATGTCGTCCAGTGGCAAGAACTTGATCTTGAACGTGAAGCGACGCATCGCGGCCGTGTCCAGGGACTTGATCAGGTTGGTCGCACAAATGAACACGCCTTGAAAGCTTTCCATCTGTTGCAGCAATTCATTGACTTGTGTGACTTCCCAGGGGCTGTGCGCCAGGCTTCTGTCTCGCAGAAAGCTGTCTGCTTCGTCCAGCAACAGGACCGATCCGTCTGCTGCCGCCTCTTGAAACATGTTGGCGATGGACTTTTCTGTCTCGCCGATCCACTTGCTTGCCAGGTCAGAGACGCGTTTGGTCAATAGCGGCCGGTCCAGCGTGTTGGCAATGTAGGCGGCAAGAGAGGTCTTGCCGGTGCCAGGGGTGCCGTGAAACGCCAAGCTTGCGCAACCGGTACGCCGCAACCCGTCGAGAATCCGCGAAAGTGGCGCACTGGTTTCCAGATTCAGCGCGCCGAGGTCCCAGGTAAAACTGTTAGCGGACTGCAACAGTCCGAACGATGCACGCCCCGTCATGCGTTGATTGGCAGCAATGGCACCTAGAAACGCCTTTGGTTTTGAAGCTGAAGTCGCTCCGCCGACGAGTCGCGCAAAGCGTGCTGCCATTGAAAGTTGTGCCGGCGACAAGTTGTGGTCTGCCGCAATCGCATCGACCTTGCCGGGCTCGAATCCGAGGTCGGTCGTGACTTGACTTGCGAGGTGCCGACGCACGCTCGCTGGGGGGTTGCCGATCTTGAGGTGATAGACAAAGCGTCGAAGTACGGACGCGTTCATCGCCTTGGACTCGTCGCAGACCCAAAGGGTTGGCACCGCGTTAGTGTCCAACCGCTCTTTCAAGAGCAACTCACAGAGATCTGCCGCGATGTTGACACCTTCGAAAACCACGGCGGCACCGGCATGGGTTTGCAGGATTGCCTGGGTCCATTCGAAACGTTCCAGGCGTGCTGCCATCTCGTTAGCCGAATCCGTGTTGTCGGGGTCGGCTTTGACCTCGAAGCCAACAAGTCCCGCAACCTGCACCAGGAGCCGCGCGAGTTCGGTCTTGCCGACACCCGTTGGACCCTGAATCAGAATGTTGACGCCACGCTCGTGTGCTTGTGCAGACGCCTTAAGGCAATCAACAACCCAATTGAATTCATCTGCCAGATGCGGGAAGTTGGCTGTTGTGAGAGCCGATAGAGCGAGGGGCTGAAGAAACGTCGCTTGCAATCCCTGACGCGAGTCGGCGTGCAAGAGAAACAGGCGGTAAGCCACCGGACCGACGTTAACGAATTCATCAAAGTGATCTGGGGCTCGGTCGAGCTTGACCAAATAGCTCGAGCGCAAAGTTTGCTTGGGTTTGAACGCTTCTCTGAGTTTCGGCTCAGCGCAACCGACCATTGCCGCAAACAAGTCCCAGGCGGCGCCCATGGAGACCATCGGCATGTGTTTTAAGAAATTGCGAAATCCGTGCCATTGCTTTGCGGTAACGGCGTACTGAAGGATTTCAGTTTCAAGCGGGGTCAGTTTGTACAGCGCCGCCACGTAAGCAAGGTTTTCGTGCTCGCCGTGGTGACGAAGAGCATCGGATTCCAGCAACGCCAGAGTTTCAGCAAAGGCGCATCGAATCAGCTCTGGCTCGCGCTGCCAGGTGCTCAGGATTTCCGACTGATACGTAGACCACAGAGCGCTCGGGTTTGACAAGAGCAGTTTGCACAAAGACACAGCGTCATGCGAATTGACCGAGTGGCTCTGGATTTCTTTGGCGAACCTGGCAGAAAGCGCCATCCGCATTGGCTCTGGCCAATGGATTGCGGGTCCGACAAGCCGCAACAGTCGCTCGCAGTCGTCGCTGAAATGCTCGTCATAGTTGCCTACCGCGACAATTGAGCGAAGAACAAATCGAAGCGTCGGAAGGTGAAGTTGCTTTGTTTCGCTAAGGAAAGTGACGAACTCTGAAGTACCGGTCATGCAGGTCACCTGGAAGGTAGTTTGGGACCTTTCAGAATAGGCAATATGGGCGACAAAACATGTCGTTCAGCATACGATCCATCTGTAGTTGATTGCTTTCGACTTGTGTACTCGTCGAAACACGTTGAAACTGCTGGTGCCGTTCAAGAACTTAAATTGAATGCGGCTTGTCGTGCTTCGGTTCTCTCAGCACAGTTGCAATGCCCTACAGCGGTCACTGGTCAGGAACTGCTACTGGTCGATTACGGGTATTCCGTTGATCGAGTTCGCGACCACACTGCAGTCGTCGGTCCACTGGAAGCAATGGCCGCAATCTGGCGGTCAATTTGAACTTCGCTATTTCCAGATACGCTGCCCTGCTGCCAATGGCATCTTGGCCGCCAACATCAGCAAAGCGGATTGTCTGTCGTCAACCGTGCGCCAACTTCATGGAGAGCCAAGACGCTAAATGGGCGAAGCGTCAGCTCTTGATGATCGCTGCGCAAGCCAGGCGCGGACCAGAATTGCCAGTCGGCTGGGTCCTGAAATCATCCGGGTCACGGTGGACAATCAGTCCCCGGCCAACAACGTCGGCCACGCCACTACCCACTGAAATCGAACCAGTTTCAAAATTGAGCCGGGCAATGCCGGCGCCATCAGACGTCAAACTGGGCAGATCACCTGCGTGGTGCTCAGCCTGGTCATGCGCGCCGTGTGGTTTGCCGACAGGGTTGAAGTGACCGCCGGCGCTGACCCCGTCGCCACTGGAACAGTCACCTTTTTCATGGATATGAAAGCCGTGCACCGCATTCGGCTTGAGCCCCTTAACGTCGCCAGTCACCAGTACCTTGTCGCCCTTCTGCGTGAAGTGCACGATGCCACTGACGGTATTTCCGGTTGTTGCCACTAGTTGAGCGGTAGCGGACAGACCTGGTTGATAGGCGGCACAGGCACTCAGGAGCAGTGTGACTGTCAGCGGAGCGAGCAATTTGACCATCGGGAAATTCCTTTGAAACGAGCGGTGAGCAATGACAGATGGTGACATCGTCTCAATAACCCGCTCGTCAACGTGCCATCATCGTGATCGATCGGTCAATCTCTCCGCCTCGGCGACTGAATATTGGAGCCTCTCGTCGATATCACGGATGGCTCAACAGCGTTCTCACTGTAACTGTGCCATCATTTCCGCCATGGCAGACACCGACACAGCAAACACCCGCATTCGTGGCTTTCACGCTCATGTGTATTTCTCTGAATCCAACGTGCATCAGGCTCGTCAGCTGTGCGAAACAGCCGTCAAACTGTTTGACGTCAAGATGGGCCGTGTACACGAAAGACCAGTTGGACCGCATCCTGACTGGAGTTGCCAGCTTGCCTTCAAGCAGGACACATTTGGGCAACTGATCCCCTGGCTGGCCATGAACCGGTCAGGCTTGGTGGTTTTCGTGCATCCGATCAGCGACAACGAACTGCTGGATCACCGTGAGCGTGCGATGTGGATGGGCGCAGTTCGGCCACTGGACTTGAGCATGCTGGACGAGACGCAAGGCGAATACGACAGTTAAAGCATGATGGTTACCGAAGCACGCCCCGCCGGGCCATGTCCCGAGAGTACCAACAGAAGAAGACCAGCAGCCCCGCGATGACGGCGCTCATGATCGCCATCTGTGGCCCCATCACGACGCCACCGTTTGTCAGGACGTAGGTGTAAAGCAGGCTCACGAGAAACGCCCCGAGCGACACGACGAAGACGGGCGATGCCTGTTTCCTGCGAAGCAGCAAGAGGATCGAAGCCAGAAAGGCCCCAAAGACCCCGATCGCCCACACGACCATCATCCAGCTCGGCATTTGTTGATAGTGGGCAATCTGATCCGGCGTCATACCCGCACTGGCCTGGTACTTGGCGCCCTGCAACATGCTCATCACGAAGTCGAACACCACGACGAAGTTTATCAGCACCGCGATCACGCCAACCAGCCAAACATGCCGCGGTGTCTTCACTAATGCATTTGTCATCGCAAGCTCCAAAAAACAA
>CAIYMN010000315.1 GCA_903927295.1 uncultured beta proteobacterium
CAAGGAAATGGTGATGCCGGGCGACAACGTCTCGATCACCGTGAAGCTGATCAACCCGATTGCGATGGAAGAAGGCCTGCGTTTTGCGATCCGTGAAGGCGGCAAGACGGTCGGCGCTGGTGTGGTTGCCAAGATCATTGCCTGATTAGACGTAGGGGCGTAGCTCAATTGGCAGAGCGTCGGTCTCCAAAACCGAAGGTTGATGGTTCGATTCCTTCCGCCCCTGCCACCTGACTGTGTATGGAAGGTGGATTCCGAGTCAGCTGCTCAAGCAGCTGGCCTTAGCGTCCAGGAGATTGTTGAGTTTCGATTTGAAGTAGATGTGCGAGATTGAGAAAAATGGCCACCCCACAAGTTCAAACTGTCAGTACTGGAGTCGATAAGGCGAAGCTCGCTGCGGCAGCGGCGTTGCTTGTTGCGGCTCTGGTGGCCTTCTATATGCTGGGCAAACAGGGGCAGCTCGTGCAATGGGCTGCTTTGCTGGCGGGGATTGCAGCGGCGCTGGTGGTGTTCTTCACAGCCGAGTCAGGCAAGGCGCTTTACGCCTTCGGACACGATGCCTGGCGCGAGGTGAAAAAAGTCGTCTGGCCGGCTCGCAAGGAGGCGATCCAGATGACGGCCTACGTGTTCGGATTCGTGCTGGTGATGGCGCTGTTTCTGTGGATCACCGACAAAACGCTTGAGTGGCTGTTTTATGACCTGATTCTGGGGTGGAAAAAATAATGACTGATGTTGTCGAAACCCCGTCCGTCGAGGCTCCTGCGGCTGCACAGGTGCTGGCGACCGCCCCGACCAACCCCGATCTGCGCTGGTACGTTGTGCATGCCTATTCGGGCATGGAAAAGGCTGTAGAGCGCAACATCCTCGAACGTATCAACCGTGCCGGTATGCAAGACCGGTTTGGCCGCATTCTGGTTCCCATGGAGGAAGTGGTCGAGATCAAGAATGGTCAGAAGAAGACCACCGAGCGCAAGTTTTTTCCAGGCTACGTGCTGGTTGAAATGGTGATGGACGACGACACATGGCATCTGGTCAAGCATACCAACAAGGTCACCGGATTTGTTGGCGGCGCCAAGACACGGCCATCGCCGATTTCTGAAGCAGAAGTCAAGAAGATTGTTTCCCAGATGCAGGAAGGCACCGAGAAGCCGCGCCACAAAGTCGAGTTTGTGGTGGGCGAGTTTGTGCGCGTGAAGGATGGCCCTTTTACCGATTTCAATGGTTCGGTGGAAGATGTCAATTACGAAAAGAGCAAGGTCCGCGTGGCTGTCACGATTTTCGGTCGTGCCACGCCAGTGGAGCTTGAGTTTTCGCAGATAGAGAAAACCTGAAGGTTGCAAACTTGTCACAGGTGGCGGTTGTCATTGCGGACGTGATCCGCAATCCAGTACTGGCTGGCCACTGGATGCCGGATCAGGTCCGGCATGACAAATTGGCAGCTGAGTATTGGTTTGATTAGGTAGTTCGCATTTTCCGACTCGGTGCGAATGTAGAGTTAGTGAGTCGTTAACCCCGGGGAGCCCGGACCTGCA
>CAIYMN010000316.1 GCA_903927295.1 uncultured beta proteobacterium
CGGATCTGCCTTGGTCTTTGCAAGGGTCGTGCCAACTCGGCATTTGAAATCGCCCTGGACAGGTCCGGCACGCAAGTTGCAACACAATGCAGGTTCACAAACACCAAACGCCATCATGGAACTGACGCCCAGAGAAAAAGACAAGCTGCTGATATTTACGGCTGCCCTGCTGGCTGAGCGCCGCAAGGCGCGCGGACTCAAGCTCAACTATCCCGAGGCGCTGGCGCTGATCAGCGCCGCGGTCATGGAAGGCGCGCGCGACGGCAAGACCGTGGCACAACTGATGAGTGAAGGTCGCACCATTCTGACGCGCACCGACGTCATGGATGGCATCGCCGAGATGATTCCGGACATCCAAGTCGAAGCAACGTTCCCGGATGGCACCAAATTGGTGACCGTGCACCAACCCATAGTCTGAGACATTGCGGGACAGACCGCAGTTACGCGCAGCGAACCAGCTCTGTCCTCAACATTTCAAAGGAACAA
Source organism: uncultured beta proteobacterium (assembly GCA_903927295.1). Taxonomy (GTDB): domain Bacteria; phylum Pseudomonadota; class Gammaproteobacteria; order Burkholderiales; family Burkholderiaceae_C; genus Rhodoferax. The sequence goes on from CAIYMN010000316.1 coordinate 487, forward strand.
AGATGACACCCGGCGAAATCCTCACCGACGGCCCCGACCACGTTCTCAACGTGGGTCGCCGCACAATCAAGTTGCTTGTGCAAAACACGGCAGAGCGACCGATTCAGGTTGGCTCGCATTACCACTTCGCCGAAACCAACGGCGCACTCCGTTTTGACCGTACTGCGGCACGCGGCATGCGACTGAACATCGCGTCCGGGCTGGCAGTACGCTTCGAGCCGGGGCAGCAACGCACAGTGGAACTGGTGGACTACGCAGGGGACCGCGTGGTCTACGGGTTTCGCGGACTCACGCAAGGAGTTCTTTGATGGCAACGATTGGAAGACGCGCCTACGCCGAAATTTTTGGCCCGACCATCGGTGACCGCGTGCGCCTGGCCGACACCGACCTGTTGATTGAAGTCGAAGCGGACTACACGCTGCGCGCCGGTGGCTACGGCGAGGAAGTGAAGTTTGGCGGCGGCAAGACGATCCGCGACGGCATGGCGCAATCGCAGCGTACCCGTGCTGAAGGCTCTGTCGATTGCGTCATGACCAATGCCCTGATCCTGGACCACTGGGGCATTGTGAAGGCCGACATCGGCCTCAGGGGTGGGCGCATCGTCGCCATCGGCAAGGCGGGCAATCCGGATGTGCAAAGCGGCGTCGACATCATCATCGGCCCTGGCACCGAAGTCATCAGTTGCGAAGGCAACATCGTTACCGCCGGCGGCATCGACTCGCACATCCACTTCATCTGCCCACAGCAGATTGAAGAGGCACTGGCCAGCGGTGTCACGACCATGATGGGTGGCGGCACGGGACCGGCCACCGGCACCTTTGCCACGACATGCACGCCCGGACCCTGGAACATCGAGCGCATGCTGCAGGCGGCGGATGCCTTTCCGATGAACCTGGGCTTTCTGGGCAAGGGCAATGCCAGCCTGCCGGCGGCATTGCATGAGCAGGTCGAGGCAGGCGTCATTGGCCTGAAGCTGCACGAGGACTGGGGCACGACGCCGGCGGCGATCAGCAATTGTCTGGACGTGGCAGAGGAGACCGACACCCAGGTCGCGATTCACTCGGACACGCTTAACGAGTCGGGCTTTGTCGAGAACACCATCGCTGCCACCAAGGGACGCAGCCTGTGCGCCTTTCACACCGAAGGCGCTGGCGGCGGCCATGCACCCGACATCCTGCGCGTGGTAGGTGAGGCCAACTTTTTGCCGAGTTCCACCAATCCGACCATGCCCTACACTGTCAACACACTGGACGAGCACGTGGACATGCTGATGGTCTGCCATCACCTGGACTCTGCCATAGCCGAAGACCTGGCCTTTGCCGAGAGCCGCATCCGCAAGGAAACCATTGCCGCCGAAGACGTGCTGCACGACCTTGGGGCGATCAGCATGTTCTCCTCTGACAGCCAGGCGATGGGACGCGTCGGCGAAGTGATATTGCGCACCTGGCAGACAGCGCACAAAATGAAGACGCAGCGCGGCTGGCTGGCACCACAAGCCGATCGCACTGAGCCCGTGCAAGCCTTGCAGCGCAACGACAACTTCCGCGCCAAGCGCTATGTCGCGAAATACACCATCAACCCGGCGATTGCGCACGGCATCAGCCACGAGGTTGGCAGTATTGAAGTCGGCAAGTGGGCCGATCTGGTGGTCTGGAAGCCGGCTTTCTTCGGTATCAAGCCAGCGCTGATTCTCAAAGGCGGCTTTATCGCGATGGCGGCAATGGGTGACCCCAACGCTTCCATTCCAACGCCGCAGCCGGTGCACTATCGCCCCATGTTTGGCGCCTATGGCGGGGCGCTCTCGCGCGGCTCACTGACCTTTGTTTCGCAAGCCGGATTGAACGCTGGCATCAAGGAGCGCTTCGGTCTGGCCAAGACATTGAGCGCGGTGAAGAACATCCGCGCGGTGCGCAAGCAGCACATGGTGCACAACAGCTATCTGCCCAAAATGGAGATTGATGCCCAGACCTACAGTGTGCGCGCCGACGGCCACCTGTTGACCTGCGAAGCGGCGGTCAGTCTGCCAATGACACAGCGCTACTTTTTGTTTTGAGGAAAAGCAGGCCCTTCGTCAACACCTGCAAAGCTTGCTGCACAATCGAGCGGTCGCTCGCAGTGCTGTCTGACCTCTCACGCATGTCTTCCCTCGCATCATTGCTCACTGAAGTCCGCGCTTGCGTGCTTTGCGCCGAGCACCTGCCGCTGGGTCCTCGCCCGGTCTTGCAAGTGCTCCCGTCAGCCAGCCTGTTGATCGTGGGGCAAGCACCGGGCAGAAAGGTTCACGAGACGGGTGTGCCCTTCAACGATGCAAGTGGCGACAGGCTGCGTCAGTGGTTGGGTATTTCCCGGGAAGTCTTCTACGATGCCAGACAAGTTGCCATTCTGCCCATGGGGTTCTGTTTCCCCGGAACCGGACGATCCGGAGATCTACCTCCCCGGCCAGAATGCGCACCAGCATGGCGCGCCGCCCTGCTGTCGCACCTGAAGTCCCTCAAGCTCACGCTGGTTATCGGCCAGTACGCACAGGCGTACCACCTTCCGAATGCAGCTGCATCAGTCACAGAAGCAGTTCAGGCATGGCAAAAGTACTGGCCAGATGTGGTTCCCTTACCCCATCCGAGTCCACGCAATAACTTGTGGCTCAAGCGCAATCCATGGTTTGAAGAGGAACTTGTTCCAGTCCTTCGAAACCGGGTCGCAGAAGTTCTTGCAAATGACTGCTGACCAGATGCTCAACCCGGTTCTGTCAGTTGCCATACCGGCACACAACGAAGAGCGGTACATCGCGCGGTGCCTCGAAAGCATCGTCCAATCGGCTCGATTGGCTTCTCGGCAGGTAGAGCTTGTTGTTGCGCTGAATCGCTGTACCGACAAGACCCGGGAGATCGCCGAGTCCTTCGGCGCTCGTTGCGTTGTTGAAGACCGCAAGTGCATCGCAGCTGTCCGAAATGCAGCGGTGCGGGCTACGTCGGCACCGGCTGTCGCCACGCTGGACGCCGACAGCTGGATGTCGCCGAATACGGTCTCTGCGATCATCCAGCACGTCTACAACCCTCGCTACATCGGCGGAGGAACGATCATCAGGCCAGAGAGAATGTCTGTCGGCATATTTTTCAGCCTTCTGATGCTGGCTCCCCATGTACTCAAGCGCGGTGTCTCTGCTGGAATGTTCTGGTTCCTGCGCGAATCGTTCAACGCAATCGACGGCTTTGATGAGTCGCTTGTGAGCGTCGAAGACCTTGACTTTGCACTGCGTCTCAAGGCTTTTGGAAAGACCCATGACAAACGCTACGGTACCATCCGTCGCCACGGCATCACAACTTCTTGCCGCAAGTTCGACAGGTTTGGAGACTGGTATCTCTTTCGCAATCCGCGCCTCGTCAAGGAGATATTCGAAGGCAGGAATGAACGCGCGGCCAACCACTTCTACTACGACACCGAACGATGAAACCAAGCCGCTGTTTTATTTGCTGTGCTGTGTTGTTGCTCGGCGGCCTCGCCTGCGCCGCGCCCGACGAGGAAGTGCTGGGCAAGTCTGCAGGCTATCCCATGGCTCCCAACCTTGCACA
>CAIYMN010000317.1 GCA_903927295.1 uncultured beta proteobacterium
CGGTTCGCGGCCAGCGAGCGAAAGGCTTCCAGCAGAATTTGCGCCATGCTCATGGCCACCCCCACGCTCGGCACTTCGTGTCCTCGCTGCCCCCCGAGGGGGCGCGAGCTTGCTTGGGGCGGCCCGGCGCGGCGCTCATGCAGCCACCTCTTGCCGCTCTTCCTGCGGCGCACCGTCATAGACGATGACCCCATCCTTGAGTTTCACCAGGCGCTTGGCGCGGCGCGCCACATCCGGCTCGTGGGTGACGATGACGATGGTCAGGCCCTGCTCGCGATTGAGTTGCCCGATGACTTCGAGCACTTCGTTGGTAGTCTTGGTATCGAGATTGCCGGTAGGCTCGTCGGCCAGCAGCAAGGGTGGACGGTTCACCAGCGAGCGGGCAATCGCCACGCGCTGCTGCTGGCCGCCTGAGAGCTGATTCGGCATGCGGTGTCCCAGCGTGGCCAGGCCGACCTGCTCCAGCACGTCCTGCGCGCGCGTGCGCGCCGCGGCACGCGACTGGCCGGCATACAGCAGGGGCAGGGCCACGTTCTCCAGCACGTTCATGCGCTTCAAGAGGTTGAAACTCTGAAAGATAAATCCAATGGTCCGGTTTCTCACTTCAGCGTGCTGCGCTGCACTCAGGCCCGTTACGTCCTGCCCATCGAGCCGGTAGTGACCGCTGTCAGCCCGGTCCAGCAGGCCGAGCAAATTCATCAAGGTGCTTTTGCCCGATCCGCTCGGGCCCATCAGGGCCACATAGTCGCCCCGGCTCACCTGCAGGTCGATGCCAAACAGGACCGGCGTGACGACATCGCCGGTTCGGTAGCTCTTGCTGATGTCCGAGAGCTCGATCAGGCTCATTTCTTCACCGGCGGTTCCACCGTGCGCGTGATCACCTCGTCGCCTGCCTTCAGATCACCGCTGATGAGCTCGGTAAAGCGCGTGTTGGCAATCCCGATGGTCACATCATGCAACTTGGGCACCTGCTTGTCGCCGACCGTATAGACCCGGTAGATCTTGCGGCCGGTGCGTGTCGCGGTGAGGACGCCATCGTCATCAGCGCGCGCCTTTTCTTCGGCCGTTGCCGGTGCTGAGGCGGCGCTCGCTGCTGGCGTGGCGCCCTTGGCCTTCAGGCTGTCTTCGTCGGGCCTAAAGCGCAGTGCCGCCGTTGGCAGGCGCATCACTTTGGCTTTGCTCGAGACCACGATGCGGGTCTGCGCAGTCATGCCCGGCTTGAGCAACTCGTCCGGATTGGCGACGTCGACGATGATCGTGTAAGTCACCACGCCCTGGTTGCTGGCCGAGTTCAGGCGGAATTGCTGCACCGTGCCCTCGAACTCGCGCTCCGGATAGGCATCGACCGTGAAATGCACTACCTGTCCGGCCTTGATGAGGCCGACGTCGGCCTCGCTGACATTGGTCTGGATCACCATCTCGCGCAGATCGCGCGCCAGCAGATAGAGGTCGGGTGTCTGAAAACTGGCGGCCACGGTTTGACCCACGTCGATATTGCGCCGGATCACGACACCATCAATTGGCGAGCGGATGACAGAGTTGTCCAGATCGGTTTGCGCCGACTCGACCTGGGCGCGGCCCAGTTCCACGTTGGCGACGGCGGCATCCACCTCACGCTGGCCCTGGTCCAGGGTCAATGCCGAGATGAAGCCTGCCGAGACCAGCTTCAGGTTGCGCTCGTAGGTGGCGCGCGCCAGCACCAGTGCGGCGTTGCTGGCGGCGAGTTGTGCCTGGGTCTGGCGCAAACGGGCTTGCAGATTGGCCGGGTCCAGGCGCAGCAGGATCTGGCCCTTCCTGACGCGGTCGTTGAAGTCGGCGCGTCGCTCCAGCACGGTACCGCTGACCTGAGTGCCGACGTTGACCGTGATCACCGGCTGCAGGGTTCCCGTAGCCAGAACCACCTGCGTGATGGCGCCCTCGTCAACAGGCGCCGTGCGGAATTTGGGCTCTTCCTGCCGGGGGTTCTTCTGCATGTACAGCCAGCCGCCTCCAAGCACCACGGCCAGTACGCTGGCAGCGATGGCAGTTCTCTTGATCCACAGTTTCATAGTCGGCGCTCTTTCCCTTGGAGGGTCAAAGTGTAAGCGCCTGCCAAGTCCTCAGCTGGGTACCTTCAGATAGGGAAAAAACTCCCGATCGGCTCCGAGCATGTGGTGGGCGACCACATCATGTGCCAGGAACTGAAACAATTCGCCGATGGTCAGGGTTCCTTCCTGGAAGCGGCTGGCCAGACTGGCTGCCTTGTCAACAAGTGTGCGGTGGATTCCCGCGTGCGTTGTTGCGCCCGGATAACCGGCTGCCGCGATGATGGTTTCCTCGTCCTGAAAATGTTGAATAACATCAGCAACCAGCCTGTCAACGAGCGCGCTCACTTCATCCTTTGGTCGCTCCGACAAGATCGCGCCAAGGAGATTGTTGGCATCAGTGAAGAGGCCGCGGTGCTGACTGTCGATCAGGTTGTGGCCACATTCGTAGGCGGCATGCCAGGAAAGGTTCGCAAAATTCGCCGCAACCTTTTCTCCAACGCCCAAGCGCTGTGGCATCTGTGGCGCAATCTGAACCTGGTTGCGTCCGCCCGCCTTGGCCTGGTAGAGCGCGGCATCACCCCGCTTGAACCAGTCTTCCCAGCTTTCGCCACCCACACACTCGGCAACGCCCAGACTCGCCGTCACCTTGCCGACCTCCGGGAAGATCGAACTCGCAACGGTCTCACGCAAGCGCTCGGCCAGCATGGCCGCCGTCGCCAATGTGGTGTTGGGACACAGCACAACAAACTCTTCGCCGCCCCAGCGCGAGAGTGAGTCGGTGGTGCGAAGGATGGACTGCACGAGATTGGCAAGTTTCACCAGAACCAGATCGCCCGTCGAGTGTCCGTAAACATCATTGACCTTCTTGAAGAAATCAATGTCGAGGATCATCATGCTTACCGGGTGATCGTAGCGCCTGAGGCGGTCCATCTCGTTGCGCAATGCTTCTTCCAGACGTCGCCGGTTCCATGTGCCGGTCAGCTTGTCGGTGCTGGCCAGGCGGTCAAGTTCGACCAGGGTCTTTTGCAGTTCCTGATTGGTCTGCTGTAGCCGCTCCAGCGATTCGCGCATATTTGAAGCATTTTCATGGGCCCCGGTTTCAAGCATGGCCGTGCCGATAAAAAGTACCTTCCCATCAGCGCCGTGCACTGGAAACTTCAGGCAAAGGCATTGCACCGGTTTGCCACTCACCATGAAATCCAGATTTTCGGTCGTTGTCGCTATTCCACCGATGACGCTCTGATCGGATCTTTGTAGTTGCGTGGCGACTTCCCGTGGAAACAGTTCGTTGTCCGTGCTGTTTGCAATCTGCTCCGCGTCCCTGTTGAACAGGTCTTGCATGGCCTTGTTGGCAAGCAGATAGCGTCCATTCAGGCCCTTGACTGCCATGGCCAGGCCAAAGGTCTGCGGCATCAACAAGGCCACCAGCCCAGAAGCCTGGATCACATGCTCCTTGGCAAAGTTATAAATCAGGTCGTTTTCGTTCACAGGGTTTCAACGTTCAGTCGGGTGTGAAACTGGGAGAACGCTTCACAAAATAGGGTTTGAGCAGCATGTCTTCCTTGATCACATGATTGACAAGCCATTCACGCAAGAAAGTGACAAAGCCCTCCACCACAGATGTCTTCAAATTGCCGTCCAGTTCCTGCGTTATCTGTTGCAGTTTGTCAATCAGGGCCTCATGGGACGCATGCATGACCTCGACATCCGGGTAGCCCACCGCACTGGCAAATTTTTCTTCTCTCGAAAAATGGACTTTCGAGTACTGCAAGAGTTGCGCCAGGACCGATGTCAATTCAGCCCGGCTTTTCGCCAGCAGACTATGCTCCGCCAGATTGACGATCTCGATCAGGTGCTTGTGGTCGGAGTCAATGCTGTCATTGCCCACACTTAACTGTTCACGCCATACCAGACTCATACGATCTC
>CAIYMN010000318.1 GCA_903927295.1 uncultured beta proteobacterium
CATCGGGTGCGCCGCGGCCTACGGCGTGGCACTGCAGTCCCTCACACTGCGTCAGGCAAGCCGGCACGATTTTGATGCCAGCCTGGAACGTGCTTTCACGGTGCTGTCCGAGAGCCGGCCAACGGCGGTCAACCTGTTCTGGGGACTCGCGCGCATGCGTCGCGTCTGGCAGATGAACCAGCAGCGCGGCGTCGCCGACATTGCCGACATCCTGCTTCAGGAGGCGCATGAAATCAGCGCCGAAGACGTTCGCATCAACCGCGCCATGGGTGCCTACGGTGCCACGCTGCTGAAGGATGGTGATCGGGTCCTCACGCACTGCAATGCTGGTGCCCTGGCGACCGCCGGGCATGGCACCGCTCTGGGTGTGATCCGTTCCGCGGTGGAGAGCGGCAAGCGGATCTCGGTCATTGCCGACGAGACACGGCCCTTTCTGCAGGGTGCACGGCTGACAGCCTGGGAGATGGTGCAGGAGAATATTCCGGTCACGCTGATCACCGACAACATGGCCGGTCATCTGATGAGTCACGGCGAGGTGGACGCCGTCATCGTCGGCACGGACCGGGTTGCCGCCAACGGCGATGTGGCCAACAAGATCGGCACCTACATGGTGGCGGTGCTCGCGCGGCGTCACGGCATTCCGTTCTATGTTGCCTGCCCGCTTTCCACCATCGACCTTGGCGTGAGCAATGGCGGTGCCATACCGATCGAGGAACGTGCAGCGCAAGAGGTCACCGGCTTTCGCGACTGTCAGTGGGCTGCCCAGGGCGTGCAGGTACGCAACCCCGCCTTCGACGTGACGCCGGCCGAACTGGTTAGCGCCTTGATTACTGAAAAAGGAGTGCTCAGGACGCCAAATCGCCAAAATCTTGCCAGCCTGCTTGGGTCATGAGCGCTTTGTCCAGGGGGTTTTTCCGCGCGCAGAAATATTTCTGAAAGTTCTGCTTTAATTGCATTGCGTCAACAAATGCTATTGCACTTTGAACGCACAGGGGGCATAGTGAATTCGTTGAAATTCTTTTAACACGCAACGCAACTGGAGAGTATTTATGAACATGACGATCAGTGGCCACCATCTTGAAGTAACACCTGCCCTGCGCAACTATGTCACGAGCAAGCTTGATCGGATCGTTCGGCATTTTGACCAGGTGGTTGACGTCAAGGTGCTGCTGACGGTGGAAAAGCAGAAGGAAAAAGAGGGTCGGCAGCGAGCGGAGTGCAATATTCACGTCAAGGGTACCGATATCTTCGCCGAGAGCTCGGATGCGGACCTGTACGCGGCCATCGATGAACTGGTGGACAAACTCGACCGCCAGGTTGTGCGCCACAAGGGCCGACTGCAGGATCATCATCATGAAACCCCGAAACGCGAGGTGCAGGCTTGAGGGCATAATCTGGCGCTAGATCATGAACCGACTTTCCAATATCCTCAGCGCCGCACAAGTGCTTGTGCAGGTCGAAGCCAGCAGCAAGAAGCGAGTTTTTGAGGAGGCGGGACTGTTGTTTGAGCGACTGCATGGATTGAGCCGTGCCCTGGTGACGGACAGTCTGTTCGCCAGGGAGCGTTTGGGTTCCACCGGCCTGGGGCATGGCGTTGCCATACCGCACGGCCGGATCAAGGGCCTGAAGGCGCCGATGGCGGCGGTCTTCCAGCTGGCTCAGCCTATTGTTTTCGACGCGCCGGATGAACAACCGGTGGCTCTGTTGATCTTTCTGCTGGTGCCTGAGGCGGCGACTCAGAAGCACCTGGAAATCCTGTCCGAGATTGCAGAACTGCTCAGTGATGCGCCCCTGCGTGAAAAGCTCGCCAGTTGCGCTGACGCTGGCGAACTCCATGGTCTGATTGCCGACTGGCGCTCGACCCAGCTGGCCTGACGTCGTGAAGCCCAATGTTGTCAGCGCCAACGTACTGTTTGAGGAATTTCGCAGCGCGCTAAAGTGGGAGTGGGTGGCTGGTCTGGGAGCCTCCGAGCGGCGCTTTGACGAGGGTGCCGTGCTCGCTGCGCGCTCCGGCGCCGATCTGGTCGGTCATCTGAACTACATCCATCCCTACCGCATCCAGATATTGGGTCAGCGTGAAATGGCCTACCTGACCAACGCCACACCAGAGGACTGTGCGCGCCGCATTTCCCGTATCGTGACCCTCGAGCCACCGGTGCTGGTGCTGGCCGACGGCCAGCGCGCGCCGCCGGCATTGCTGTCGATGTGCGAAGAATCGCAGATACCGATGTTTTCGGCTCAGGGTTCATCCGCTTTCGTGATCGATGTGCTGCGGGCTTACCTGTCAAAACATTTTGCAGACCGCTGTTCGATGCACGGCGTGTTTATGGATATTCTGGGTTTGGGAGTCATGATCACGGGTGAATCTGGCCTGGGCAAGAGCGAACTTGGGCTGGAGTTGATCTCACGCGGCAACGGCCTTGTAGCCGACGATGCGGTGGATCTTTATCGCATCAATCAGGACACCATCGAGGGTCGTTGCCCGGAATTGTTGATCAACCTCCTCGAGGTGCGCGGAATCGGCTTGCTCGATATCCGGTGCATATTTGGCGAGACAGCGGTGCGCCGCAAGATGCGACTCAAGCTGATAGTTCATCTGGTGCGCCGCGAAACGCTGGAGCGCGACTACGAGCGCATTCCCCACGAACCATTGCGGCAGGATGTGCTGGGTGTGCCGGTCAGAAAAGTGGTGATTCAGGTGGTTGCCGGCCGCAACATTGCGGTGCTTGTGGAGGCGGCGGTGCGCAATACCATTTTGCAACTGCGCGGCATCGACACCTACCGGGAATTTGTCGAACGCCAGCGCAAGGCGATGGATCCGGTCGAACAGGACGGCTAGAGCGTTTGGGCGCCCGGACGATGCGGGCAGGCGGCTGTCGTGCAGTGGGCGTACAGGCTCAGGGCGTGGTCGGCAATGGCAAAACCTTTGGTGGCAGCGATGGCGTGCTGGCGTTGTTCAATCTCGGCGTCGTAAAACTCTTCTACCTTGCCGCAGTCCAGGCAAACCAGATGATCGTGGTGTTGGCCCGCATTGAGTTCAAAGACTGCCTTGCCACCTTCGAAATGGCTGCGGCTCAGGATTTCGGCATGCTCGAACTGGGCCAGAACACGATAAACCGTCGCCAGTCCGACATCGGAACCGGTCTCAAGCAGGACCCGATAGACATCTTCGGCCGACATATGACGGCGCGCATGGCTCTGGAAAATCTCCAGTATTTTCAGCCGCGGCGCAGTGGCCTTGAGCCCTGTGCTCTTGAGTTCGTCGATAGTCGTCATGGGTGCCTCTCTCTTGCCGGCTGACAGCGCGCGGCCGCAGGTACAGCCGGTACAATGGTGCGATCATATCGCTACCCAACAGCTCACCCATGTTTGATCTTTATCGTCGCAGTGCCCGCTTGATCATGCTCGTTGCCAGCAGCGCTGGCTTGCTCGCTTGCGGCAGTCTGGACAACGCCAGTAACCGGATTGTGGGATTGGTAAAGCCCTACAAAGTGGACATTGTCCAGGGAAATTTTGTCTCCAAGGAGCAGACAGCGCTACTCAAGCCCGGAGCCACCCGGGCGCAGGTGCGCGATATTCTGGGCACACCGCTCGTGATGAGTGTTTTTCATGCTGATCAATGGGAATATGTCTTTACCTTCCAGCGCCAGGGCTTGCCGTCCCAATTGCGCAAGCTGACTGTCAACTTCAAGGGCGATTTGCTCGATCGGATTGACACCGAGCCGATGCCAAGCGAGGCAGATTTTGTGGCATCCCTTGACTCCGGGCGCCTGACCGGCAAGGTGCCGGTGCTTGAGTTGAGCGAAGAAAGCCTCAAGCAGTTACCCGTGCCCGCGAAGAAAGCCGAACCGAAGCCGCTGCCGCCCTTGCCCGCAAGTTATCCGCCGCTCGAGCCGGCACTGCGCTAGAGGTCAGCGTGACCAAGAGTGCCAGCACCCCCGCGCAGGCCATTGCCGTGGCAGGTGCGTCGGGTCGCATGGGCCAGATGCTGATTGAGGCGGTGCGCGCGGATCGGCACTGCCAGTTGGTTGGCGCCCTCGATATGGTCGGCAGTGCGGCCATCGGCGTCGATGCCAGCGCCTTCCTCGGGCAGAACTGTGGCGTGCTGATCACGGCCGAGCTGAGCGCCGGGCTGCAGCAGGCCAGCACCTTGATTGATTTCACCCGGCCTGAGGGGACGCTGGCGCATCTGCGGGAGTGCCGGCAGCGTGGTATCAACATGGTGATTGGCACGACCGGGTTCAATGCGGCGCAGAAGTCTGAAATTGAAGCGGCCGCTAAAGATATAGCGATCGTCATGGCGCCCAACATGAGCGTTGGCGTCAACGTCACGCTCAAACTGCTGGAGATGGCCGCGCGATCGCTGGCGACCGGCTACGATATTGAAATCGTCGAGGCGCACCATCGGCACAAGGTCGACGCACCGTCTGGCACAGCGCTCAAGATGGGCGAGGTGATTGCGCAGGCGCTGGGGCGCGACCTGAAGGACTGTGCGGTCTATGCCCGCGAGGGCGTAACCGGCGAGCGCGATCCTTCTAGCATTGGGTTTGCCACGATCCGGGGCGGGGATATCGTGGGCGACCACACGGTGCTGTTTGCCGGCACCGGAGAGCGTATTGAGATCAGCCACAAGTCCAGTTCGCGCGCAACCTATGCGCAGGGCAGTTTGCGCGCGGCGCATTTTCTCTCTGGCAAGAAGACGGGTCTTTTCAACATGTTTGATGTGCTGGGCCTGCAATGAACGTGGCACAGTTGTTCCTGCAGGGCGATGCTGTCACGCAGGCGGTGGCGCTGCTGTTGCTGGCGATGTCGGTGGGTAGCTGGGTCGTCATTCTCTGGAAGGCCTGGCTGCTGCAGCGCGTCGGCTCTGATGTGGCGCGCGCCATCGCGGCCTTCTGGCAGTCCGCCTCGGTGCCACAGGCGCTTGAAAGAGTGCGGGCGTTTGACCGGGAAGCTCTGCTGGTTTCCATGCTGATGGCAACAAAAATTGAAGATGCAGGTACGTTGGCGACGGCCGGCGACCGATCGCAGCAACTCACACGCGTGCTGCGCGATGCGCTGCACATGGCGCTGGCCAAGTTGCAGCATGGGCAGGTGCTGCTGGCCACGGTCGGTGCCACCGCACCCTTTGTCGGTCTGCTGGGTACCGTGTGGGGCATATATCACGCCCTGATCGGTATTGCCACGGCCGGGCAGGTCACCATCGACAAGATCTCGGGTCCGGTCGGAGAGTCGCTCATCATGACCGCCGCCGGACTGGCAGTTGCCATTCCGGCAGTGCTGGGCTACAACGTGCTCGGGCGCGTGATCGCGCGCATTGAGGCCGAACTCGAAGGATTTGCGCGCGATCTGCGCGAGTTGTTGGTCGCTGAGTCAGGGCCGACGACGCCATGAGCGTGGGGACAGCCGAGGCGCCGGGCCGCCCCAAGCTAGGCTGGGACCCCTCGGGGGGCAGCGCAGTACGCGCAGCGACAAGCGTGGGGGCAACATAGCATGGGATTTGGCCGCCTGGAACGCTCACAAGGTTCGCAGCCCATGAGCGAGATCAATGTCACTCCGTTGGTGGATGTGATGCTGGTGCTGGTCGTCATTTTTATCATCACGGCACCGCTGCTGGCCAGCTCCATCAGGCTCGATCTGCCAAGAACCGACGCTGCCAAACCTGGTGAAGCGCCAAAGTTCGTCACCCTCGTGGTGAACAAATCGGGCCAGGCATTTCTGAACGATCAGGCCATCGAATTGCCCGAGCTCGAGCGCAGTCTGGCGCAAACCGCTGCCAGTCGTCCCGACACCGAGGTGCAGTTGCGTGCCGACGCCGCTGTACCGTATGGAAGGATTGTGGAGGTGATGGGCCTGGCGCAAAAAGTGGGCCTGAACCGCATTGGTTTTGTCGCTGAGCCTGTTGGCAAACCCTAGAATCGACAAATTGCGATCCTTTGATCGCTTGAGTGAACCCAAAATGCAAGACAAGTACCAGCATATCGAGGTCGAGAAGGCCGCACAGGCGCACTGGAGCGCAGTCGATGCGTATCGCGTCACCGAAGATCCGGACAAGAAGAAGTATTACGCCTGTTCCATGCTGCCTTACCCCAGCGGCAAATTGCACATGGGCCATGTGCGCAACTACACCATCAACGACATGCTGACGCGCCAGCTGCGCATGAACGGCTACAACGTGCTGATGCCCATGGGTTGGGATGCCTTTGGACTGCCGGCCGAGAATGCGGCACTCAAGAACGGCGTGCCACCGGCCAAATGGACATACGAGAACATTGCCTACATGAAGGGCCAGATGCAGGTGATGGGCCTGGCCATCGACTGGAGCCGCGAAGTCGCGACCTGCGACCCGAGTTATTACCGATGGAACCAGTGGCTGTTCCTGAAGATGCTGGAAAAGGGCATCGCCTACCGCAAGACCCAGGTCGTGAACTGGGACCCGGTAGACCAGACTGTGCTGGCCAACGAGCAGGTCATCGACGGCAAGGGCTGGCGTACCGGTGCGGTGGTGGAAAAACGCGAAATTCCCGGCTACTACCTGAAGATCACCGACTACGCCCAGGAGTTGCTGGAGCAGGTGCAATCAGGCCTGCCCGGTTGGCCCGAGCGCGTCAAACTGATGCAGGAGAACTGGATTGGCCGCAGCGAGGGTGTGCGCTTTGCGTTTCCGCACGAGGTCCGCAATGACGCCGGAGCCCTGATTGGCGACGGCAGGATGTACGTCTTCACGACGCGCGCGGACACCATCAAGGGCGTGACTTTTTGCGCTGTGGCGCCGGAACACCCGCTAGCGGTGCATGCTGCACTGCGCAACGCGAAACTGGCTTCCTTCATAGAGGAATGCAAGGCCGGTGGCACGACCGAGGCTGAGCTGGCAACGCAGGAAAAGAAGGGAGTGGACACCGGCTTGCTGGTGACGCACCCGTTGACCGGCGATGCGGTACCGCTGTGGGTTGGTAACTACGTCCTGATGAGCTACGGTGACGGTGCCGTGATGGGTGTGCCGGCGCACGACGAGCGCGACTTTGAATTTGCCCGAAAGTACGGTTTGCCGATCAAGCAGGTCGTGCATGTGGATGGCGAGCATTACGACTACGAACACTGGCAGGACTGGTACGCTGACAAGCAGCGCGGCGTGACCATCAATTCCGGCAGTTTCAGCGGCATGTCGTTCGCACAGGCCGTGGAGGCTGTGGCGCACAAGCTGGCTGGCAAGGGCTTGGGCGAAAAGAAGATAACGTGGCGACTGCGCGACTGGGGCGTAAGCCGCCAGCGCTACTGGGGCACACCGATTCCCATCATCCACTGCCCCGAGCATGGGGCCGTGCCAGTGCCGGAAAAGGACTTGCCGGTGGTGCTGCCACTGGACTGCGTGCCCGACGGTTCCGGCAACCCGCTGCACAAGCACGAAGGATTTCATGCCGGCGTCGTCTGCCCGGTCTGTGGCGTCGCGGCGCGGCGCGAGACCGACACCATGGATACCTTTGTCGATTCGAGCTGGTATTTCATGCGTTACTGCGACCCCAGGAACGAGCAGGCGATGGTGGCCCAGGGCGCAGCCTACTGGATGCCGATGGACCAGTACATCGGCGGCATCGAGCACGCCATCCTGCACCTGCTGTACGCACGCTTCTGGACCAAGGTCATGCGTGACCTTGATCTTGTCAAGGTCGATGAGCCGTTTACCAAACTGCTGACGCAGGGCATGGTTCTGAACCACATCTATTCGCGCAAGGGACAGAAGGGTGGCGTCGAGTATTTCTGGCCCCATGAAGTGCAGGACATCCACGACGATGCCGGCAAGGTCACCGGTGCCAGTCTGAAGGAGGCCAAGGGCACACTACCAGCTGGCACGCTCATTGACTACGAGGGCGTGGGCACGATGAGCAAGTCCAAAAACAACGGTGTCGATCCGCAGGACCTGATAGAGAAGTACGGTGCCGACACGGCGCGCCTGTACACCATGTTCACGGCGCCACCGGAGGCGACACTGGAGTGGAACGACGCTGCCGTCGAGGGCTCGTACCGGTTTCTGCGTCGGCTCTGGAATTTCGGTGCCAAGTTGCACGGCGGCGGTACAGGCGCAACCGGGCAGCAGCAACTGCAGGGGTTCAGTTTTGGCAAGCATGCCAAAGCCCTGCGACGCGAAATCCACAGTGTGTTCAAGCAGGTCGATTACGACTATCAGCGCATGCAGTACAACACGGTTGTTTCCGGCGCCATGAAAATGCTCAATGCGCTCGAAAGTTTTCAGGACGACGCTGCCAATGGCAATCAGGCGGCGCTGCGTGAAGGCTTCGGCATCCTGCTGCGTTCCATCTATCCGGCGACACCGCACCTGACCTATGCCTTGTGGGTCGACCTTGGTTACGCCGCCGACTATGGCGACCTGCTCGATGCGGCCTGGCCAGTAGCCGATGAAGCTGCTTTGTTGCAGGACGAAATGGAGCTGATGCTGCAGATCAACGGCAAGCTCAGAGGCTCCATCGTGGTCCCTTCGACCGCGCCGCGCGAAGACATCGAGCGAGCGGCCATTGAGAGCGAGATTTTCCAGAAATTGGCGGGCGGCGCAGCGATCAGGAAGATCGTCATCGTGGCAGGACGTCTCGTCAACGTGGTAGTTTGAGCCGTTTGCCATGAATCGTCGCAGCGCTCTGGTATGGATGTACAGGCTGGGCAGCAGCGTGGCTGCGCTCGCGCTGACGGCTTGCGGCTTCAAGCTGCGCGCGAGCCAGGATTTTGCTTTTTCTTCGCTTGCTGTAATGCCACAGCCGGGCGGACCGCTGGCTATCGAGTTGCGCCGTTCCTTTGGCAGTGCAGTACGCGTGATCCGGCCCGAGGAGGCGCAGAGTCAGGCGCAGATCGTGGTCGAAATCCTGCAGGAGCAGCGCGAAAAGATCGTGGTGAGTGTCAACAGTTCGGGTCAGGTGCGTCAATTTCAGTTGCGGATTCGACTCAAATTCAGGGTCCGCAGCGCACAGGGGCAGGAACTGGTGGCACCGGTCGAAATCGTTCAGCAGCGCGACATCAGCTTCAACGAATCCGCCGTGCTGGCCAAGGAGGCCGAAGAAGTCCTGCTGTACCGCGACATGCAGACCGATCTCGTGCAGCAGCTTCTGCGTCGGCTGGCGGCAGTGCGGCCGGTCTGAAATTTGTGTTCAATTCTCTTTATTGTTTGGGTCGAATTTCTCGTTATAGAGATTTTTCCCCCACTCACTCCCCCCCGCCCCTCTCTCGCCCCGCCGGGCGAAAGAGGGGAGCTTCATGTGGCCGCGTCTTTGAAGCAGCCACGTTCCACTCCACGCTTCTAATTTCTGGAACTCGTGCGCTTGTGGGCACTGCGATGTTTCCGAGCTTGTTGGCACGGTCCCGCAAGAGTCCGTTGATCGTGTACGGCCCTTGTTTAAACACGAGGCCAGATAAGGCTGTTGGCTCCCTCTTCCGCCCGACGGGGCGGGAGAGGGCGGGGGGAGTGAGTGGGGGAAAAGCAAAAGCAAAAGAAAATGCAATTAAGCCCTAACCAGCTTCAAAGCCATTTGCAAAAGGGCTTGAAAAGCCTCTATACGCTTCACGGTGACGAACCGCTGTTGATCCAGGAGGCGGCCGACGCGATCCGTGCGGCGGCGCGCAGCCAGGGTTTTGCCGAGCGCAGTTCGCATACGGTCAGCGGCGCACGTTTCGACTGGAGTGCGGTGCTGGCAGCAGGTGGCTCCATGAGCCTTTTTTCCGAGAAGCAGTTGCTCGAACTGCGGATCCCTTCCGGCAAACCGGGCAAGGAGGGTGCACAGGCCCTGACTGAAATGGCGCAGCGCGCGCGCGGCGCCGAAGACACACTCACGCTCATCCTGTTGCCGCGCCTGGACAAGGCAGCCCAGAGCAGCGCCTGGTTTGGGGCACTCGATAGTCTGGGTGTCACCTTGCAGGTCGAGTCGGTTGGTCGCAATGCATTGCCGCAATGGATCGCGCAGCGGTTGGCCGCGCAGGACCAGCGGGTGCGCGCCGGGGAAGAGGGGCAGCGCACGCTGCAATTCTTTGCCGACCGGGTGGAAGGCAATCTGCTTGCCGCGCATCAGGAAATCCAGAAGCTGGCCTTGTTGTTCGCGCCCGGCGAACTGAGTTTCGAGCAGGTAGAAAATGCGGTTCTCAATGTGGCGCGCTACGACGTTTTCAAGCTGTCGGAGGCGGTGCTGGCGGGCCAGAGCCGCCGCGTCGCCCGGATGCTTGACGGATTGCAGGCAGAAGGCGAAGCCGAAGTGTTGGTGCATTACACCTTGAGTGAAGACATTCGCGCCCTCAAACGCGTGAAGGATGCCGTCGGCGCCGGGCGACCGCTACCGCTGGCGCTGCGTGAACAACGTGTCTGGGGCGTCAGGGAGCGACTGTTTGAGCGTGTGCTGCCGCGTTTGAGCGGCGCGACGCTGGCTCACTGGCTGCAGGCCGCACATCAGGTGGATGGCATCATCAAAGGACTCAAGCGCGCCGACTGGCCGCTGGACAACTGGCAGGCTTTGCAACGCCTGGCGCTGCTGGTGTGCCGCGAATGTCAAGTCCAGCCTTCAGCGCAGCGCGTGCGCTGAGCGTCCCGCGCTCATGAGAGAATGAAAGTATGACGGTGCTCAACATTTCAGACTACACCCAGGAACTGGGAGCCAAGGCAAGGGCGGCGTCGGCGCAGATGGCCAGAGTGCCTGCAGTTTGCAAGAACAGGGCATTGCGACGCCTGGCTGAGCTGTTGCGTGCCAACAAGCAGACGCTGCAAGTCGAAAATGCCCGTGACGTTGAGCGCGCCCAGGCGGCAGATTTGGCGGCGCCGCTGGTGGATCGTCTCCGATTGAGCGCGAAAGACATGGAAACCTGCGCCCTGGGTTGTGAACAACTGGCGGCGATGCCCGATGTGATTGGAGAAATCATTGGCATGAAGCAGCAGCCCAGCGGGATTCGGGTCGGCCAGATGCGGGTTCCCATCGGTGTCTTTGGCATGATTTTCGAGAGTCGCCCGAATGTCACGATCGAGGCCGCCGGTCTGTCCATCAAGAGTGGCAACGCCTGCATCCTGCGCGGCGGCTCCGAAGCCATCGAGTCCAACAAGGCGCTTGCCTGCCTGGTGCAACAGGCCCTGCTTGACAGCGGTCTGCCGATGGATGCCGTGCAACTGGTGCAAACCACCGATCGTGCAGTGGTTGACCAGTTGATCAGCATGCCGCAGTACATCGATCTCATCATTCCGCGCGGAGGGCAGGGCTTGATTGAACATATCAGTCGCTTGGCACGCGTGCCGGTCATCAAGCATCTTGATGGCAACTGCCATGTTTATGTCGATGACCCCTGCGATGTGGAAATGGCCGTGCGCGTGGTTGACAACGCCAAAACACAAAAATACAGCCCCTGCAACGCGATGGAAAGCCTGTTGGTGGCACGCGCCGTGGCAGCCGAATTTCTGCCGCGTATCGGTGCGGTTTTCGCCGCCAAGGGCGTACAGATGCGCTGTGATCCGGAAAGCCTGGTCTTACTCTCCACTCTACCTGACGCGGATCGGCAAGCCGCCACGGAAGACGACTGGTACCAGGAATACCTGGCGCCCGTGGTCAGCATCAAACTGGTTGATGGCGTGGAACAGGCCATTGACCACATCAACCAGTATTCCTCGCACCATACCGACGCGATCGTCACGCGTGACCATATGCACGCGCAGGCCTTTTTGCAACAGGTCGATTCGGCCAGTGTCATGGTCAATGCCAGCACCCGTTTTGCCGACGGTTTCGAGTATGGTCTGGGTGCTGAAATAGGCATCAGCACCGACAAGTTTCACGCCCGGGGCCCGGTCGGCATCGAGGGGTTGACTTCGCTCAAGTATGTGGTGTTGGGAGAGGGCGAACTGCGCGCCTGAACGCTGGCAGCGACGCGTCCAATATTCCCTAAAATCGAGTCCGATTCCCCACTAAAATTACATTCGAGGACCGTATGGTTCCACATCTCGTCACTACACTTACCGGCCCCATCAATGAACTCGAGCAACGTGTGCTCGATTCCATGCCTGCTATCGAGCGCTGGTTTCGTCTCGAGTGGATGGAGCACACGCCACCGTTTTACAGTTCGGTCGATGTCCGCAATGCCGGTTTCAAACTGGCGCCGGTTGCGATCAATCTGTTTCCCGACGGGTGGCATCATCTGACAGCCGAGATGATGCCGCTGGCGGTGCAGGCTGCCATGGCAGCGATCGAAAAGATTTGTCCGGAAGCGCGCAATTTGTTGCTGATACCGGAAAATCGCTCGACCAGCACCTCGTACCTGTCGAGTCTGGCACAGTTGCGGCGCATTTTCTATATGGCCGGTCTCAACGTGCGAATGGGTTCCATCGACCCGGCCATCAAGGCGACAACGGCCTTTACCCTGGACAACGACGAGACGGTCACACTCGAGCCGGTCATTCGCGGTAAACGACGTCTGGGACTCAAGGATTTCGACCCCTGCACGATTCTGCTCAATAACGATCTGGCCGCTGGTGTGCCCGGGATCCTGGAAGAAATTCACGAGCAATATCTGTTGCCACCGCTGCACGCGGGGTGGACGACGCGCCGCAAGAGCAAGCATTTCAAGTGTTATGAAGAAGTGGCCAAGCGCATGGGTAAATTACTCGGCGTTGACCATTGGCTGATCAATCCGATGTTCGATAAATGCGTTGGGGTCGATCTGCTGCAGGACCCTGGCCTGGAGAGTCTGGCCAGCCAGACCGACGCGCTGCTGGCCAAGATTCGGCGCAAGTACAAGGAGTACGGCATCAAGGAAAGGCCCTTCATCGTCGTCAAGACCGATGACGCGGCGCCTGGCATGGGCGTCGTGATTGTTCGCGATGCCAAGGAACTGCCGGAGCTGAGCCTTACCGTACAGGGTCGGCTCCGTGCTGGCAGGACGGAGGTGCGAAGCCGTGACATCCTTCTGCAGGAAGGTGTCTTGACCAGGGAGCGAATCGATGATGCCGTCGCAGAGCCGGTCGTATTCATGATGGACCGCTATGTTGTTGGCGGCTTCTACCGCATTCATCCCGACACCGGTGTTGATGAAAATCTGAATCTGCGCGGGTCCAGTTATGTGCCGCTGGCCTTCGAACACAGCACGCACTTGCCGCAACCCGGCAGCAAGCCCGGCGCCAGTGCCCCCAATCGCTTCTACATGTACGGCGTGGTTGCGCGCCTGGCCATGTTGGCCGCGAGCTACGAGCTCGAGGCGACCGATCCTGATGCCGAGGTCTATTCGTAGGCGCTGTGCCGGCGACTTGCTGATCTGGATGGAATAAGCGTG
This sequence comes from uncultured beta proteobacterium, assembly GCA_903927295.1. Classification (GTDB taxonomy): domain Bacteria; phylum Pseudomonadota; class Gammaproteobacteria; order Burkholderiales; family Burkholderiaceae_C; genus Rhodoferax. The sequence goes on from CAIYMN010000318.1 coordinate 13,297, forward strand.
GCAGCGTCCAAGTCTTCCCTGAGCGCCCTCACACTGGGTGCAATCGGCGTCGTTTACGGTGACATCGGGACCAGCGTGCTGTACGCGGTGAAAGAGGTTTTTGGCTCCGGCCATGTTCCGTTTACGCCCGACAATATTTACGGCATCCTTGCGATCTTCTTCTGGACCCTGACGGTCATTGTCTCTATCAAGTACGTGGTGCTGGTGCTGCGCGCCGACAACAATGGCGAGGGTGGCCTGGTGGCCATGCTGGCGCTGGCCTCGCAGTCGGTCAAGGACAGGCCGCAACTGCGGCGGGTGCTGCTGCTGGTTGGCATTTTCGGCACCTGCCTTTTTTACGGCGATGGTGTTATCACACCGGCGATCACCGTGCTCGGTGCGGTCGAAGGTCTGGAGGTGGTCTCGCCGGCCTTCAAGAAGTACCTGGTGCCGCTGGCACTCATCATTCTGCTGGGCTTGTTCATGGTGCAAAAGCGTGGCACGGCCAGCATCGGACGCTTCTTTGGTCCGGTCATGGTGGTCTGGTTCCTGATCATTGCCTTGCTGGGGGTGGTCAACATTGCCTCCGGACCCAAAATACTGTGGGCGCTGAGTCCGCACTATGCGCTGGGTTTTGTCTTTCACAACCCGGCCGTTACCTTCGTCATTCTGGGCGCGGTAGTGCTGTGTGTCACCGGCGCCGAGGCACTCTATGCCGACATGGGTCACTTTGGCAAGAAGCCGATTCGTCTGGCCTGGTTCACGGTGGCCATGCCGGCGTTGACACTCAACTACTTCGGGCAAGGCGCCTTGCTGCTAAGCAATCCGGCGGCGGTCAAGAACCCCTTCTTCATGATGGCGCCGGACTGGGCCTTGTTGCCGCTGGTGGGGCTGGCCACGCTGGCAGCGGTGATTGCCTCGCAGGCACTGATATCGGGCGCCTTCTCCGTGACAAAGCAGGTCATTCAGCTCGGTTATCTGCCGCGTTTGCAGGTCCAGCACACCAGCGTCAAGGACACAGGTCAGATTTACCTTCCGTTTGTCAACTGGGGGCTGTTCGTGGCGATCGTGATGGCGGTTGTGATGTTCAAATCCTCCAGCAATCTGGCCGCGGCCTATGGCATTGCGGTGTGCACCGACATGCTGATTACGACCATCCTGACTTTCTTTGTGATTCGCTACAGCTGGCACTATCCCCTGGCGTTGTGTTTAGGGGCAACCAGCTTCTTCCTGCTGGTCGATCTTGCGTTCTGGGCCTCCAACCTGCTCAAGCTCTTTGATGGTGGCTGGTTCCCGCTGCTGATTGGCGGGGCGATTTTCACGCTCATGATGACCTGGAAGGATGGTCGGCGCCTGCTCAACCAGAAACTGGCGGCTGACGCCATTGACCTCAAGAGTTTTCTGGAAGCGGTGTTTGTCAGTCCGCCGTTGCGGGTAGACGGGACGGCCGTATTTCTTACCGCCGGTCCTGGTACCGTGCCCAATGCGATGCTGCACAACCTCAAGCACAACAAGGTGCTGCACGAGAACAATCTGTTCGTGACGGTGCGCAACCACGAGGTGCCATGGATCGGACTGGACAAGCGCGTCGAGATTGAATCGCTGGGACATGACTGCTGGCAGGTCGTGATTCACTACGGCTTCAAGAATGACCCCGATATTCCCAAGGCTCTGCAGCACATCAAGGGCCACGGGTGCGAACTTGACAGCATGACCACCAGCTATTTCCTGTCACGCGATACCGTCGTTCCGACCATCGACAGCGGCATGGCGCAGTGGCGCGAGAAACTGTTCTCGCAGATGCATCACAACGCCAGCGCTGCGGCCGACTTTCTCAAGCTGCCCAACAACGCCGTGGTCGAACTGGGCTCCAAGATCGAAATATGAACGTCCTTTTTGTTGCTGATCCGCTGTCCTCCTTCAAGATCTACAAGGACACAAGCTTCGCCATGATGCGCGCCGCGCAATCGCGGGGCCATGAAATATCGGTCTGCGAGCCACAACACATTTCGTGGCTCTGTGGCGGCCTGGTGCAGGCGCACGGCAGCAGCATCAGACTGACCGGTGACGCCGATGTCTGGTACCAGACAGAGAGCCAGTGGCTGCGCCCCTTGCGCGAGTTCGACGCCATCGTGATGCGCAAGGATCCGCCTTTTGACAGCGAGTTCTTCTACGCCACCCATCTGCTGGAACAGGCTGAACGCGAAGGGGCACGGGTTTTCAACAAGCCGCGCGCCTTGCGCGACCACCCGGAAAAACTGGCGATTCTGGAGTTTCCGCAGTTCATCGGCCCGACCTTGGTGACACGATCGGCGCAGGACGTCAGGCGCTTTCACGCGCAGCACCAGGACATCATCCTCAAACCGCTCGACGGTATGGGCGGCATGGGCATTTTCCGCGTCCGGCAGGATGGTCTCAATCTTGGCGCCATCATCGAGACGCTGAACAAGGCGGGCGCGCAGACGCTGATGGTGCAGAAGTTTCTGCCAGCCATTGCGCAAGGGGACAAGCGTGTGCTTGTCATTGGGGGCAAACCTGTGCCTTTCAGCCTTGCGCGTATCCCGCAGGGTGGTGAGGTGCGCGGCAATCTGGCTGCCGGTGGCAAAGGCGTCGCCCAGGCCCTGAGCGAGCGCGACCGCTTCATCGCCGAGTCCCTTGGGCCGGTGCTTGCCGGGCGGGGCTTGCTGCTGGTCGGGCTTGACGTGATTGGCGACAGCCTGACCGAAATCAATGTCACCAGCCCGACCTGTTTCCAGGAAATTTTCGATCAGACCGGCTTTGATGTGGCAGCCATGTTCATGGATGCCCTGGAGGACGCGCTCAAGCCTTGACGGGGACTTGCTGCGTGCAGCAACTGCAAGCGGCGCGTTCGCCATCGACAAAAACCTGCAGTTCGCCGGGCTTCATGGCAATCCACTCTTCATTGGTTGTCAGCGGTTCCGTGACGATGATGGCAAGCCGGTCATCAGGGCCGTTCAGATCGGCCAGATCGACGCTCACATCGTCGTCCTTCAGATGCACTTGCGTGAACGGGTGCTGGCGCAGCACGTAGTGCAGCTGCGTGCTGGCGTGCGCCCATAAAGCCTGACCGTTGCTCAGCAGGAAATTGAAGGTGCCGTGTTTTGCGATTTGGGGCACCAGTTCCGCAAGCGTGCAGGTCAGTTCAGCCACGCTCGGGACGCCGGCGTGCGACTTGGCCAGCTCCTGCAGAAGCCAGCAAAAAGCAAGCTCGCTATCCGTATTGCCAACCGGTCTGAAACTGCCGTGCAGCGTCGGCCGGTAGTCCTTCAGATCACCGTTGTGCGCAAAGACCCAGTAGCGTCCCCACAGCTCGCGCACAAAGGGGTGGCAGTTCTCCAGCGAGATGGCACCTATCGTTGCCTTGCGCACATGTGCCACCACGTTGTGGCTCTTGATCGGGTAGGTGCGAAGCATGCTGGCAATGGGCGAGGTCGAAGCGCCCTGTTTGTCGACGAAGTAGCGTACCCCCTTGCCAGGTTGATCGGGTGTCGCCTCTTCGCTTTCAAAGAAGGCAATGCCCCAGCCGTCGGCGTGATGGTCGGTGCAGCCACCGCGCTGCGAAAAACCGGTAAAACTCAGCGTCAAACTGGCGGGCAGGCGGCTGTTCATTCCAAGTAATTGGCACATGCCGCAAGTTTAGCGTCTCGGCCCCTGGCACAGCGATGGCATTTTGGCTCACAATGTCGACCATGACAGGGTCAAGTGCCAGGAGTCACGGTGCATACCAATTTCAATCACAACGAACATGTTGGACCCGGTACCCGCAGTAACAAGGTGGTGTCGGCTGCTGAAGCTGTCCGCCTGATCCATGACGGTGACACCGTGGCTACGAGTGGTTTTGTCGGCGTTGGCTTTGCCGAAGGCATTGCTATTGCGTTGGAAGAGCGTTTTTTGGCCAGCCAGCAGGAAAGTGGCGTGGGTGTCCCGGGGAAGTTGACCTTGGTGTACGCAGCCGGGCAGGGAGACGGCAAAGCCCGGGGACTCAATCACTTTGGTCACCGCGGTATGGTCAGGCGTGTGATTGGGGGGCATTGGGGGCTGGTGCCGGCCCTTCAAAAACTCGCGGTCAACAATGAGATTGAAGCCTACAACCTGCCTCAGGGTGTCATCACACATCTTTTTCGTGACATTGCTGCGGGCAAGCCGGGTACGCTGACGCATGTCGGACTCGATACCTTTGTGGATCCCCGCTTTGGCGGTGGCAAGATCAACGCACGCACCACCGAGGAACTGGTTCGACTGATGCAGATTGATGGTCGGGAATACCTGTTCTACAAGGCGTTTCCCATTTCGGTTGGCATCATCCGTGCCACGACTGCAGACCCGGATGGCAATCTGACCATGGAGCGCGAGGCCCTGACGCTGGAGGCCCTGGCCATTGCCATGGCGGCGCGCAATTCAGGCGGAATCGTGATCGCCCAGGTGGAACGCTTGGCGGCGCGAGGCACCCTGCATCCGCGCCAGGTGCGGGTGCCGGGTGTGCTGGTCGACGCGGTGGTTGTCGCAAGCGACCCGTCGCACCATATGCAAACCTTTGCCGAACAGTACAACCCGGCTTATTCGGGTGAAATTCGGGTGCCCGTGGATACCATTGCCGCGACACCACTGAACGAACGCAAGGTCATCGCCAGACGTGCTGCAATGGAATTGCGCCCGAATTCCGTCGTCAACCTTGGTATTGGCATGCCCGAAGGTGTGGCAGGTGTCGCGACCGAAGAAAAGTTGATTGATCTGCTGACCCTGACTGCGGAGCCCGGCGTCATTGGTGGCATCCCGGCCAGCGGCATGAGCTTTGGTGCCGCTGTCAATACGCAGGCGGTGCTGGATCAGCCCAATCAGTTCGATTTCTATGATGGCGGCGGGCTCGATATTGCCGTGCTTGGTCTGGCGCAGGCCGACGCTCAGGGCAATTTGAACGTCAGCAAATTTGGTAAACGCCTGGCTGGCGCTGGTGGTTTCATCAACATCAGCCAAAACGCAAAGATGGTGGTTTTTGCCGGTACCTTTGCTGCGGACGATCTGGATGTTCAGATCGAAGGCGGACGCCTGCACGTGGTGCGTGAAGGCAGGACACGCAAATTTGTCCAGGCTGTGGAACACCGTACTTTCAGCGGTCGTGAAGCATGCAAGCGTGGGCAGCGCGTGCTGTACGTGACGGAGCGCTGTGTGTTCCGCCTGACCGGCGACGGCACGGACGGTGCGTTGGAGCTGATCGAGATCGCGCCAGGAATTGACCTGGAGCGTGATGTGCTGGCCCAGATGGAATTCAGGCCCCTCATCAGCGCGCAGCTCAAGCAGATGGACAGTGCACTGTTCATCGACCAGAAGATGGGCCTGCGCGAGCGCCTGCTGGCAACACCGCTGGCCCGGCGTTTCGAATTCGACAGCAAGCGCCGGCTCCTGTTCATCAACTGTGAAGGCCTGGCGATCGATGCCCTGTCCGATATTGTTCAAGTCGAGCGCATGGTTGAGAGTCTGCTCACGCCGGTTGTAGGCAGTGCCGCCGAGCGCGTGGCGGTGGTTGTGAATTACGACAGCTTTACCATTCTGCCAACGCTGGTTGACGCTTACTCTGCAATGGTCAAGCGTTTGACGCAGCGTTTTTACAGTCGTGTCACTCGCTATGGCTCTGGAGGGTTCTTGAAAGCACGGCTCGATGCCGGCAAGCTTGTGCCTCCCAACCAACACCAGTGAAGGGTGATCGGATGGGTTTTTCCAGAGCTCCGGTCGTGCGAGAATCGTCGTAATTCAGGAAAGCACTTTTTTGAAACTTGGAACCAAAATATCGACCTTTGCCGTGCTTTGCGTGGCGCTGGGTAGCCAGGCACTGACGCTGGGTCCGGTCCAGGGCACGGCGGTGCTGGGGCAGACTCTTGATGTGGTGGTCCAGGTCCAACTGGAAGCGGCCGAAGAGGCGTCGCCCCTGTGTTTTGAGGCAGAGGTATTGCATGCAGATGCGCGTCAGGATGGCAGCAAGGTGCGCACGGTCGTGGAGAGACTTGCGCAGAACCGGACCGCCAATGTTCGGGTCCTGTCCTCAGCGCTGATCGATGAACCCGTGGTGGCCATCACCTTGCGTTCCATTTGTGGTCCGAAAATATCGCGGCGCTACGTATTGTTCGCTGACCTGCCGGAACAAGGCGTCGTGCTGGCGAGCCCACTGACGCTTCTCACAACGCCGGCGCCATCCCTTGGCGCATCCGGTCCGGCCAGGCCGGATACGACGCCCGCACCGGCCCGTTTGCCAAAAACCCGGAGCAAGCTGTCCCTGGCTTCTGAGCCGGTTGCGATGCTTCCGGTCGAACCCAGGCGTGCCACGGCAAAACCTGTCGCCCCTGCGGCGCCCAAGCCACGTGCCGTCGATGGCAAACGCCAACCCGGGCGGACCCCAGGGGCGGCCCGGTTGAAATTGGACCCGCTCGATGTGTTGTCGGACCGTATCGCAAATCTTGACTCTTTCATGAACTTTGCCCCTTCCGAGGACGCGCTGGCGAACATTCAGAAAGTCAAAGCGCTGGAAGCCGAGGTGAAAGCATTACGCGAATCGGCGCTGAAGAACGAGCGTGCTCTGGCTGAGTTCAAGACACGCTTGCAACAGACCGAAGCAGAGCGTTCTTCGAGTGTTGTCCTGTACGGGCTGGCAGGCATGGTACTTTGCTGTGTGTTGGCAGTGCTCTGGCTTTGGAACCGCCAGCGTGGCGCCTCTGTGAGCGAACTTAACTGGAGCGACGATCACCTCGGCCAGACGGCAGTTGCGCCAGTTGAGTTGGCAGATCCGCCGGCACCCGGTCCAGCGCCCAAGCCGGATTGGCACGCCGATGACCAGAGTATGTCTCATGGGGTGGACGCGCAGTCGGTTCAGCTGACGGACTCGATATTTTCCAGGTTGATGCATGAAGAAAGTGCGGACCAGGCAGGTGTCCGCCCGGCGGAGCCAAAAGTCCATGCCAGACTGATGCGCAGCCTCAATTCGGACGAGATACTGACGTTGCGCGCCCAGGCTGAAGATTTAGCCCTGAATGGCGAGCCCGAGCGGGCAATCGCCCTGCTGAAGAAGCAGATCAGTGACAGCGACGAGCCGAATCCGTTTGTCTATCTGGATTTGTTGACCTTGTTGCATGACTTGAACCTGAAGAGCGATTTTCAACAGTGTGCGCAGGATTTTTGTCTGCTGTTCAACGGCACCGTGCCGGAGTTTGCCTTCTTCAAGGACGAGGGCAGGGGCCTGGAGTCCTACCCGGAGGTCATGTCCCGCGTTACCCAGCATTGGCCTGCGCTCAAGACGCTTGAAGTGATCGAGGCTTGCGTGTTTCGGGATCCCTGGGCCACGAACAGCCAACCCTTCGATCTGGCCGCGATGCGCGACTTGATGCTGCTCCATGGCGTGGCGCAAAGCCTTGTCCTTGCCGCGATGCATGACAGCGCTGATCGGTCGTCTGCTCACGCCTCAGTTGCCGAGGCCCGCCCTAGCCAGCATGCGGGCCTGGAATTTGATTATGCCGATTCAGTGGCGTCAAGCTTTCCTGCGCTGTCAAAGAGTGCGCTCGCCGACCTGTTCGGGCGCCAGGCAGAACGTCCAGCCCCGCTGGACCTCGATCTCGACCTGTCCGCGCTGGATATGCACGAGCCGTCTGCGGCGCTTGCATTGCAGACCGATCCAGCACTGCAATTGAAAAGTTCAGCATCGTAAAGCGGTGTGATCCGCGAACTGGCGACGCCAGGGTTTCTACAATGCCCTGATGTTTTCCGAAATTGCACCCGACGACGTTCAGCAGTCTGCGCTCTTGCACAGTCTTAACCCTGAGCAGCGTGCCGCCGTCACCCTGCCAGCCGAGCATGCACTGATTCTGGCGGGAGCGGGGTCTGGCAAGACGCGTGTTCTGACAACACGCATTGCCTGGCTGCTGCAAACCGGACAGGTCTCGCCGGCGGGCGTACTGGCAGTGACCTTTACCAACAAGGCTGCACGCGAAATGATGACGCGCCTGACCAGCATGCTGCCGGTTAACGTGCGCGGCATGTGGATTGGCACTTTCCACGGTTTATGCAACCGTTTTCTGCGCTCACATTTCAAGCTGGCCAACCTGCCGCAGAGCTTCCAGATACTTGATACGCAGGACCAGCTCTCAGCCATCAAGCGCCTGTACAAGCAGTTTCAGCTCGACGATGAACGTTACCCACCCAAGCAGATGCAGTGGTTCATTGCCGGCTGCAAGGAAGATGGACTGCGACCCAATATGGTTGAAGTGCGGGACCAGGAGTCGCGCAAGAAGATCGAAATCTTTCAGTTGTACGAAGACCAGTGCCAGCGCGAGGGAGTGGTCGATTTTGCCGAACTGATGCTGCGCAGCTTCGAACTGTTGCGTGATAACGATCCGATCCGCGAGCATTATCAAAGGCGCTTTCGGCACATCCTCATTGATGAGTTTCAGGACACCAACAAGCTGCAGTATGCGTGGATCAAGATGCTGGCCGGGACCGGATCCAGAGGTTCAGTGGACGATGAATCGAGCTTCAATCCCAATGGCTGCGTGATGGCGGTGGGCGACGACGATCAGAGCATCTACGCCTTTCGCGGTGCGCGTGTTGGCAACATGGCTGACTTTGTGCGCGAGTTCAAGGTGCGCCATCAGATCAAGCTGGAAGAGAATTACCGCAGCGGCAGCAACATCCTGGACTCGGCCAACGAACTCATCTCGCACAACAGCCGGCGCCTGGGCAAGAACCTGCGCACCAGTCAGGGACCGGGTGAACCCGTGCGCGTGTTTGAGGCCAGTAGTGACTTTGACGAGGCGCAGTGGATCGTCGATGAGATGCGGCAATTGGTGGCCGGGGGATTGGAGCGCAAGGAAATTGCCGTGCTCTACCGCAGTAACGCACAGAGCCGGGTGATAGAGACAGCCCTGTTCAACGCCGCCATGCCCTACAAGGTCTACGGTGGACTGCGCTTTTTTGAACGGGCCGAAATCAAGAACGCGCTGGCCTATCTGCGCCTGCTGGAGAACCCGCGTGACGACAGCAGCTTTCTGCGTGCGGTGAACTTTCCGCCCCGTGGCATCGGGCTGCGAAGTCTCGAACTGTTGCAGGACGCGGCGCGCACGCTGGGATGTTCCCTGAGCGAGGCGGTTGCTGGTGTCGCTGGCAAGGCCGGCAGCAACATCGGCGCATTCCTTGCGAAAATCGAAGTGTTGCGTGAACAGACGCAGGGTCTGACGCTGCGCGAAATCATCGAATTGGTGCTCTCGCACAGTGGTTTGATCGAGCACTACCGGGCCGATCGCGAAGGCGCAGACCGGGTGGAAAATCTGGAAGAACTGGTCAACGCAGCAGAGAGTTTTGTCTCTCTTGAAGGCTTTGGACGCGATGCCGTCGCGTTGCCGGTCGATGAACTTGTGGCCGACGCCGAGACCGGCGAGACCCTCTCACCACTGGCTGCCTTTCTGACGCATGCGGCGCTGGAGGCAGGCGACAATCAGGCGCAGGCCGGGCAGGACGCGATTCAACTGATGACCGTGCACGCCAGCAAGGGTCTGGAATTTGACTGTGTTTTCATTACCGGGATTGAAGAGGGGCTCTTTCCGCACGAAAACTCCATGAGCGACCACGACGGGCTGGAAGAAGAACGCCGCCTCATGTATGTTGCCATCACGCGTGGGCGCAAGCGTCTGTACCTGAGCCATTCCCAGACTCGCATGTTGCACGGGCAGACCCGCTACAACCTGAAAAGCCGCTTTCTTGAGGAACTTCCCGAATCTGCCCTGAAGTGGATTACGCCCAGAAGGCAAGGTCGATTCCTCGAATTTGCAGCAGGCGCACGTTCGTTCAGCGCCGACTTTCAAGCCAGCCCGGGTGTGCCGGATGGCACACGCGCGCCGTCGCAGCACGGCCTGCGTGTTGGTTTGAAGGTGTTTCATGGCAAGTTTGGCGAAGGCACAGTCAACGCTCTGGAAGGCAGCGGCGACGACGCCCGCGCCCAAATCAATTTCCCGCGGCATGGTGTCAAATGGCTGGCTTTGAGCGTGGCCAAGTTGACGCTATTGCCGTGACGCCGCTCTCCCCCCAAAAATTTGACAGGAGTTGAAGATGATGCAAACAAAACCCTTGACCAGTTGCGCACTGCTGTGCGCGGCGTTGTGCGCCAGCACGCTTGCGCCCCATGCTTTGGCACAGACCGCCGCCAGCGCAGCGCCACCCGCGAGCGCCGCTTCCGCTGCCGCTACCCAGGAAGTAGCGCCAACCGTGCGGCCCGAGATAGGCAACCTTTTGATCGATGCTCAGCGCCTGCTGGGCGAGAAGAATTCCAAGGACGCCGCCGAAAAACTGCGTGCCGCCGACGCAGTGGCGAACCAGACGCCTTATGAGCAACACATTCTGGCTCGGGTCAAAGGTGCGTTGGCGCAGGTCACGGGTGATGCCGATATGGCGGAGGCGCAATATCAGCTGGCGGGTCAGGGCCCCTGGCTCAAGCCGACAGACCGCGTGGCTGGCATGTATGCCATCGCCGGTCTGTACTACAACGCCAAGAACTACGCCAAGGCGATTGACTGGATCACGCGCTACCAGCAACAAGGTGGCAACGATCCGGCGCTGACCGTGCTGCTGGGGCAGAGCTATTACCTCAATGCCGACTATGCCAATGCAGCCAAGGCGCTCGAAGGTGAAGTCGGCAAAGCGCTGGCACAAGGCAAAGTTCCGGTCGAGATTCAACTCAAATTGCTGGCAGATTCGCGCAGTCGGATGCGCGATGACGCGGGCTATAGCAAGGCACTTGAAACCCTCGTCCAGTACTACCCCAGCAAGGCCACGTGGCGTAGCCTGATGGCGCGCCTTTGGGCCAAGCCACAGCTGGCCGGCCGTCTGCAACTTGATGTGTTTCGCCTGCAAATGGCCAGTGCTAGCCTGACCGACGCAGTTGACTACACCGAGATGGCGGCCTTGGCAATGCAGGAAGGCTCGGCCATCGAGGCCGCCAGAGTTCTTGATCAGGGCTACGCCGCGGGTTTACTGGTCGGCGGCGATAAAGGCAGCGAGTTGCAGCGCCTCACTGACAAGGTGCGCAAATCGGCGGCAGAAGACCGCGCCACCCTGGACAAGGATGTATTGCGCGCCAAGACCTTGAGCGACGGTCTGGCCATGTTCAACTATGGCTTCAACCTGTTTCAGTCAGGACAGACGGAGCGCGGAGTGATCCAGATGGAGCAGGGCTTGGCCAAAGGGATTGCCCGCAATGCCGATCTGGCCAGGCTCAGACTGGTAGCGGTTTACGCCGATCTGAAGCAGCGAGACAAGGCGCTGCCACTGCTGCAGGCGCTGTCCGGCAAGACCGATCCGGTTGGGCTGGAAGAATGCGTCAGGTATTGGACGCTGCTGTTGCGCTGAAGCACTCAGGACAACGTGTCCGGTGGCGCCCCGAAGGTATCGTGAAAAGTGAAATAGAGCGATGTGAAGAACATCGACGCCAGCAGCAATAGCGCCGGAAACAACAGGTCTGCCGCCAGACCTGGCTGACCGAGCAATCCGCCCAGCGTGGTAACGCCAGCGACGACCAGTGTCAGCACGCCCAGCCACACCAGCGCAAAGACGGCGTAAGCCCAGAAATTGCGCGAACAGGCCAGCAGGCTGAAAAACAGACTCTTGACCGGTGGAAAAGCATGCCAGTGCACCAGTGCGGGTGCATGCCAGAACATCAGCGACAAGGGCAAATGCAGGCCAATGAAGAGCCACATGGCACCCTGAAACGAGGGCTCCAGAATCATTTCACGGGTGGGCGTGGCGCCGCCCAGATAGACACGGGCAAAGTCACCGCCATCGACCAGACAGGACAGGCCAATCGTGACAAGGAAGCCGACGGCATATAAAACGCCCAGCACGAGCATGGCGCGTGCCTGCTGTCGGCCGGCCCGAAAAGCCGCGAGCAGGACCAGTGGCATGGGGAAGCGACCATCGCTTGCCTGCCTTGTTGCCACCATCAAACCCAGTGTCGCCGCCGGCAACAATGTCATTGCCAGGACGAAGCCAATCACTGGCACCTGACTGGCGACCGTCATTACTGCCATGAACATGAAGAACAGGCCAGCCAGTGCCAGCGGTTGCCTGAAGAAAGTTCGTATGCCCTGTTTGACCCAGGACACGCCGCTGCGGGCCGCAATGATGTTGAGTTTCATGCGGATTGCAGCATGGCAAGCAGCTGCGGCGGGTGTTGCACGCGCTGGCGCAGGACGTGCTCAAAATGACTCGGATCGTGCGCCTTGAGCAAGCTGGCGTTGCGCGGCTGGTAAAAATCCCAGAGCCGCGAAATCCAGAAGCGCAAGGCGCCAGCGCGCAGCATCGCCGGCAGCAGTTCAAGCTCGTCCTGGCTCAGTGCTCGCACGCCGCTATAGGCATGCAGCAGGGCGCACGCGCGCAACTCGTGGTGGGCGCCGCTGTCGAGGTCCACGCACCAGTCGTTCATGCAGACGGCCAGATCAAAGATCCAACTGTCCACACCGGCAAAATAGAAATCAAAAAAGCCGCTCAAATGCGGTTCACCGTTCATGGTCTCAAACATCACGTTGTCGCGAAACAGGTCGGCATGGATTGGGCCGCGCGGCAACGCGGCGTAGGCCGATGACGCGGCAACATCATTCTGGAAAGCGAGTTCACTGCGGATCAGGGTGGCCTGTGCAGCGCTGAGTTCAGGCAACACCACAGGCACGGTCTCATTCCACCAGACCAGACCGCGCAGATTGGGTTGAGAGAGGGCAAAGTCGCGACCGGCCAGGTGCATTCGCGCCAGCGTCGCGCCGACCGCAGCACAGTGCTCGGGGCCGGGTGCGAGTTCACTTTGACCGCGCAATTTGTTGACTACCGCCGCTGGCTTGCCCTGGAGCTCAAACACCAGTTCTCCGCGCGCATTGGCACTTGGGTCAGGCACCGGTATGCCGCGCTGCGCCAGGTGCTTCATCAGGCGCAGATAGAAGGGCAACTGGGCAAAACTCAGGCGCTCAAAAAGCGTCAGCACGTAGTCGTGGATTTGGCCCTCTTTTTCGGTGCTGACAAAGTAATTGGTGTTTTCGATGCCGCCAGCGGAACCCTGCAGGTGCTGTAGTTCGCCGAGCTTGAGTTCAAGCAGCAGGGCGCGGACCTGGTCGGTCGAAACTTCTGTGTAAACCGCCATGAATCAGAAAATGTGGGCACCATGCATGGCCGGATTGTAGAACCACACGGCCGGACGCAGGCGCAGGCAAAATGGGGTTATGAATGACGCTCAATCACAAAAGAAGAACCTGCTGCTGGTCGATGGTTCAAGTTACCTGTATCGCGCTTTTCACGCCATGCCGGATTTGCGCGCGGTGCCGGGTGACCCGGGCAGTGCGCCCACCGGCGCCATTCGCGGCATGATCAACATGTTGCAAAGTCTGCGCAAAGAATTTCCGGCTGACTATGCGGCCTGCGTTTTTGATGCCCACGGACCCACCTTTCGTGATGCGCTCTACCCGGATTACAAGGCGCACCGCTCGCCTATGCCGGATGACTTGCGGGCACAGATCGAGCCGATTCACGAAGTCGTGCGCCTGATGGGTTGGCAGGTGCTGGCCGTGCCTGGTGTGGAGGCAGACGACGTGATCGGCACACTGGCCGTTACCGCCGCCGCGCAGGACATCGAGGTGATCGTCAGCAGTGGCGACAAGGATCTGGCGCAACTGGTCAATAGCCACATCACCATCATCGACACCATGAACGGCAAGCGCCGCGATGTGTCCGGGGTCGAGGCTGAATTTGGCGTGCCGCCGCACCTGATGGTGGACTACCAGACCCTTGTCGGAGATGTCATTGACAATGTGCCCGGCGTGCCCAAGGTGGGCCCCAAGACGGCGGCCAAGTGGCTGCAGCAGTATGGTTCACTCGCCGGGGTGGTTGCCAGTGCCGATGCCATCACCGGCGCAGTGGGTGAGAACCTGAGGAAGTCGCTGGACTGGTTGCCAATGGGGCGCCAGTTGCTGACCATCAAGACCGACTGTGACCTCAGTGGCTGGGTGAACGACCTGCCGGCCCTGACTGCTCTGGCCAGCGGCAGCATGAACAATGAGGCATTGTTTGTCTTTTATGAAAAATACGGCTTCAAAGGCCTGGCGCGGGCGATAGCGGCCCAAACTCCCATGGATCGCCACGGCCTGCGGCCTCGCGATGACGAGGGGTCATTGCGAGCGCAGCGCGGCAATCCACTGTCTGAGCCAGGCCTTTTCGATGAGCCCGACCAAAGCGCTTCCCAGCCGCGGTCCAGTGTCACCACAGTGGCCTACGAGACCATCCTGAGCTGGGATGCGCTTGAGCGCTGGCTCGTCATCGCCGAGGCTGCAGAACTGGTGGCGCTGGATACCGAAACCACCTCGCTGGACGAAATGCGCGCCGAGATCGTTGGCATCAGCCTGAGCGTCAAGCCCGGCGAGGCCGCTTACATTCCCGTGGCGCACAACTACTCTGACGCGCCGACCCAGTTGCCGCGCGACGAGGTCCTGGCGCGGCTCAAGCCCTGGCTGCAGGATGGCAGCAGGAAGAAGCTGGGCCAGCACATCAAGTACGACCGGCACGTCTTCGCCAACCATGGCATCGAAGTGCAAGGCTATGCCCACGACACGATGCTGCAGAGCTATGTGCTGGAAGTGCACAAGCCGCACGGGCTGGCCAGTCTGGCCGAGCGCCATCTGGGGCGCAGCGGCATCAGTTTTGAAGACCTGTGCGGCAAAGGGGCGAATCAAATCTGCTTTGATCAGGTGGACGTGGACAAGGCGGCGCAGTACTCCTGCGAAGACTCTGACATGACGCTTGACCTGCACCTGGCGCTGTGGCCGCAGTTGCAGGTCGATGCCAAATTGCGCTTCATCTACGAGCTTGAAATCAGGAGCAGCGAGGCACTCTACCGCATCGAACGCAATGGCGTGCTGATCGACGCGCCAACGCTGGCCACGCAAAGCCATGAGTTGGGTGTTCGCATTGTGCAACTGGAGAAAGAGGCGCATGAACTGGCGGGGCAGCCCTTCAACCTGAGCAGCCCCAAGCAGATTGGCGAGATCTTCTTTACCAAGCTCGGCTTGCCGGTGGTCAAGAAGACCGCAACGGGCGCACCCAGCACCGACGAAGAAGTGCTGGAGAAGCTGGCGGAGGACTTTCCCCTGCCGGCCAAGATTCTGGAGCACCGTGGACTGGCCAAGCTCAAGGGCACTTACACCGACAAGCTGGCGCAATTGGCGCACCCGCGCACCGGCCGTGTGCACACCCATTACGCGCAGGCGGTGGCGGTGACCGGGCGACTCTCGAGCAACGACCCGAACCTGCAAAACATTCCGATTCGTACAGCCGAGGGGCGTCGCGTGCGCGAGGCTTTTGTGGCGCCGCCGGGCTGCCTGATTGCGAGTGCCGACTACAGCCAGATCGAGCTGCGCATCATGGCGCACATCAGCGGCGACTCGGCCCTGCTGCTGGCTTTTCATGACGGCATGGACGTGCACCGTGCGACGGCGGCCGAGATTTTTGGCTGCAGCACGGCGCAAGTCACCAGCGAGCAGCGACGCTATGCCAAGGTCATCAATTTTGGGCTTATCTACGGCATGAGTGCTTATGGGCTGGCGCGTGCCCTGAACATAGACAACACGGCGGCCAAGAATTACATCGAGCGCTACTTTGACCGCTACCCCGGCGTCAAGCTTTACATGGACCACACGCGCCAGGCTGCCAAGAGCAAAGGCTATGTGGAGACCGTGTTCGGCCGGCGCCTGTACCTGCCCGAGATCAACTCGCCCAACGGACCCCGGCGCAGTGGTGCCGAGCGCGCCGCCATCAACGCACCCATGCAAGGTACGGCGGCGGACCTGATCAAGCTCAGCATGGTCAAGGTGCAGCAGGTGCTCGACGATGAAAAACGCGGCACCAAGATGATCATGCAGGTGCATGACGAACTGGTGTTTGAGGTGCCCGAGGCCGAGGTGCACTGGCTGAAATCCGAGATCCCACGCCTGATGGCGGGCGTGGCCGACCTGAAGGTGCCGCTGCTGGCTGAAGTGGGCGTGGGGGCCAACTGGGACCA
>CAIYMN010000319.1 GCA_903927295.1 uncultured beta proteobacterium
GAAGGAAAGCGCAATGCACTCGCGCAACCGCCTAGAGAATCCGAATGCGTCAAATTTGGGACGCATTCGGACGCAAAGAAGGTGCACTACCTTTATGCCCCACTCCATTGAAAGAAACAAAATCGGTCCGATGCAGTTGGTGGTCGCGGAAGATATCGTATGCACTGTCGCCGCGACACCAAGCGATCAGTGGTAGCGTAAAGGCCAAAGCAACCGCAAACGGTTTCGCATTCGTTTGCCTCATGAACTGCTTCCATGCTCTTCTTTGAAACTTCGCATGCACAGAAAATGTAGGCCAGAATGACCAGTGAAATGTCGCCGTAGGCGTAAAGTACTGCAAAGAATTTGACTATGCTTGCCAGTAGCTATCGCTCGCAACATGGGCGATCAATGACCGCTGTTTGGAAATCACCCAAACCCACCGACAGCAATTCAGAACAAAGGCCCGAGTCCGGTTCTGGTCGGGTTCGGGTCCCGACGACAGTCAGCGTTTGAAATGACAGCAGCCGCAGCGTCAGCTGCTTCAAAAGTCGCCACGATGTTTGCTTTCAGGATGCTGGTCAGTAAAGCGTCGCTCGGCTTTCGCCAAGTGGCTCACCAGAATGTGAGAGATTACGTTGACGCCAACTCGACCAAAAATAGCAGGCAGAATCGAGCTCTAGTCTGGCATTGACAGTGAAGCCGGTTTGGGTCGGGCTGCGAGCTTGACACTGGTCTTCAGAGCCTCCACTTCGTCACCAAGGACATGGACGGCTTCCATCAACAAGACATCTTTGGCATCTTTACGCACCTTTTCATTCGCTAATTCTTTGCTGAGCGTGCGTTCGTCAGCCTGCAAACCGTCATCCTCAGGCACACTCCCCGACTCTCGCACATCTGCTTTTCCGGGCACATCCCCAGAGGAGACTATTGCACTGTTGGTCTGCGATGTGCGGGATTTCAGGCGCGCCTCGAGCGCGTCGCGCTCCTTGCGCCGTTGAGCTTCGTTCAGCGAGACCAGATTCTTCTTGCGCTGGAGTTTCAATTCAGCGATGTCTTCTTGCAAGCTACGGAAATCCTGGTCATTCTCGACGCGGGCTTCATGCATCGTCAATAGAATGGGCAGCAGCCTCTCGAAGTCACCTACCGGAGAATAGTCTGTCGCCTTTATCTGCACCCAAGGTAGGGCGTTGTCATAGCTCGATTCACCAAAATCATCCTCGTCGAAAACTTCCGGGAAGCGGATATCGGGCTTGACTCCGCGCAATTGTGTAGTCCCGCCATTGACACGAAAGAACTGTGCAACAGTCATTTTCAGTTCGCCAAACTGGGGTTTGCTACTTTTGGCAATTTGATCGAGATCGATCATGGTTTGAACTGTGCCTTTGCCAAAACTGGGTCCCCCCAAAATCAGGCCGCGACCGTAATCCTGTATTGCTGCAGCAAAAATTTCGGATGCCGATGCCGAGCCCCGGTTGATCAGGATGCCCAGAGGGCCATCCCAGGCAACGTCGGTCCGTGTGCCACGCTCCACGGAGATCTCGCCGCTTGCGTTGCGCTGTTGCACGACTGGCCCCTTACCCACAAATAGGCTCGTGAGTTCAATGGCTTGCAACAATGAGCCACCGCCGTTATTGCGCAGGTCTACCAGTACGCCGTCAACCTTTTCCGTTTTCAATTCCTCCAGCAGTCTTGTCACGTCACGAGTCGCGTTTTTGTAATTCGGATCGCCATTCTGTCTGGCGCTGAAATCCTCATAGAAGGATGACAAGGAAATCACGCCAATGCGATGCGTGATATTGCCCTCGATGATGGATTGCACGGATGACTTCGCAGACTGTTCTTTCATGCTGATCGGCTTTCGGATGAGAGATACCAGTTTGTGTCTGCCATCCAGTCCTGCGCCCGCCGGAAGCACGTCGAGCCGCACCACCGAATCAGCTGAACCGCGAATCAGTTCGACCGTGTCGTCCAGACGCCAACCCATGACGTCCGTCATGACGCCGTCATTGCCCTGGGCAACCCCAACAATGCGGTCTCCGATCTTGAGTTGTCCCGAGAGGCTTGCAGGCCCTCCCGCAACGACTTCTCGTATCGTGGTGTACTCATCGATCTCAGACAACACAGCTCCGATCCCGACCAGAGAAAGCTTCATGGCGATGTCGAAATCCGCCGCCGCCCTTGGACTCAGGTAGTTTGTGTGGGGCTCGATCGCCGTTGTGTAGGCATTCATATACGTCTGAAAGGCGTCGGCGCTCTTGATCCGGCCCATGCGTTTGAGCACATGCTCGTAACGCTTGTCCAGTATTTCGACGATGCTCTTGTCGTCCTTGCCAGCCAATTTGAGTCGCAACCAATCGTTCTTGACTCGCTGGCGCCAGAGCTCGTTGGCATCGCCTTCACTTTGCGGCCATTCCCCTTTGTCGCGTGAATACTGGTAGTTTTCGTTCTTGTCGAAATCAAAACCCTTTTGCAGCAAGGTGCGAGCAAAAGTAAAACGCTCGACGGAGCGATGCTCGTAGAGATTGAACATGGCGAACGCAATGGCAAGGTCTTCCTTGCGCATGGCGTCGCCCAGCTTGTTTCGATCGTCAGAGAGATGGTCAACATCGGACTGCACGAAAAAGAGTTTCTCGGGATCAAGTGCCTTCAGATATTGGTCGAATATCTTCCCCGACAAAGTCTCGTCAAGTGGCACGGCCTTGTAGTGATACCGAGACAAAAGTTCGACCGCCAAGTGTGCCGCCCTAGCCTCTGCTTGGTCCGGTTTCAGCTCAGGCGGATAGTTTGTCCCCGCGCCGAGTTCTGCACCTTGCGCCGCAATCGCAAAACCCAAGAGCAGCCACAGTAGTTTCTGTTTCATTCCAATTACTCTCCAAGACGCCCAATCATGGCGCAAATCATGCACAAGAGTGCTCCTGCTGTGCAGCGCGACTCGGTCTCGGCAGTGGTTGATGATGAAGATTCCAATGATTAATTCCTTTCCTGGAATGTTGGGGCGGCCCAAGCCGACTCCTAATGGTGAGCCCCGCGTGTTCCGGCTATGTTCAAGAGCCTATGACGAATATGACAAGCGTCATGATTCAGCTGCAATTCTGCAGGCAAGCAATCGGAGTCAAATGGGTTTGACAGCACGGCAACAGCGAGAATTGCCATCGTCCTAGGCATGGGCAACAGACTTATCACTTTGAGTGTTTGATGCACACTTCGAGTGCTCAAGTTTCCAATGCTCGTAGTGCTCGAGTGTGTTAATCCCGTCAAGGGTCTGTAAAGCTCACACAGAAGAATGCCAGCCAATTTACCCCGGCCCAATCATTTTCGACCAGCCTGGGGCACCTTCTGAAACCAGGGATTGCTCTCGGCACGAAACAGCGTAAACATTATCCAGAACTCAAGAGGAATCGAGACGTACGACACGGCGGCTTCAAGCCCGGTGGCGTCATCCAGACCAAATGCAAACAGTGCCGCCACTTCAATGGCGATCAAAATTGAGTAGGCATGGCGCGCAAGGTTATTGCCCGCTGAGATTCTGTTTGTAAGCAGTCCATAGAGTGAACAGGAAATCAGGTTCAACATGAACTGGCCTGACGACATAGTGTCGCCAAAGCCTTCGATGTTGGTCACGATGAAGTCAAGTGCGATGGTGAACCAGATCGCGATGACTGCATGTGTAACTGACCGGGGCCTTTGAATCATTGTGAAATTTGTAAACAGGATGCCAGCATACTGCGATGAAGGGCGCCACAGTCAGCATCACATTCTGGTGCTCCGTCGAGGAAAACCTACAGCACCAAGTTGCTTAGGTCGAGTAAGTGAGAACCGGTCACTAACGGTCTATGAAATCTTCTTTGCACTACTTTACGCCAGCCGCAAGATGCGCAGGCTCATCCTGAAATGCATTTCGTACACAATGCGAACAACCTCCTTCCGGCCACAGGTGTCGTGTCGTTCAAAACAACCAAACAACAATGTACAAATCCACGCTAATAGCGACC
Source organism: uncultured beta proteobacterium (assembly GCA_903927295.1). GTDB lineage: Bacteria > Pseudomonadota > Gammaproteobacteria > Burkholderiales > Burkholderiaceae_C > Rhodoferax. Next base: position 3,975 of record CAIYMN010000319.1, read on the forward strand.
TGCCTAGCAATTTCGTCAGCAACTGCTTTCGCAGCGCCTCGTGCCGTGTTGTCAGAAGAAGGCCAGATCGAATTTGTCGTCAAGGAAATGGGAGTTCCGGTTTCCGGTAAATTCAAACGCTTTGACGCTACGATTGATATCGATGCAACCAAACCCGAGAAATCCAGCGTCAACTTGCGCATCGATATCAGCTCACTGGCCACAGGAAGTGACGAGGCTGACGCGGTTGCGATGGGGCCGGATTGGTTGGACAAGGCCCACGCTCCGTATGCGACCTTCAAGAGCGCCGCAATACGCGAACTTGGCAAAGGGCGCTACGAAGCCAAGGGTGCATTGAACATCCGTGGCAAAGAGCGCGACTTGCTGATTCAGTTCAACAGCACCGACCAGGTCAGTGGAAAAACCATTGTCACTAGCGAATTCGTTATAAAACGACAAGACTTCAACATCGGTGCTGGCGAATGGAACGAAGTCGACGTTGTGTCGCCAGAGATTCTCGTCAAAGTCCGGCTGGCACTTGCACCTCCAGCGGCGAAGTCAAGCACTGTCTCGTCGCGATAACGTTAATGGTGGCCGCCACCATCAACAGGACAGACTTTCTGTACCGACCGTTCGTCATAAAGGAGCCCATGTGAGCGTAACAAGACTATGCAAAGCACTTCTCGCAAGCATCGTTGTCGCTGGCTTAGTCAGTTGCGCCGCGACATCAAGCCAATCGAATCCGGAGCCGCCAGCGACTGCCAAGGGCGGCGACAATGTGGACCTAAGTTCCATTTATTCCAGTCTCGGAAATGCGGGTGGAAAAGTCATCTCGCTGGAGCCACAATCTTCGGTGATCCGAATCTATGCCTTCCGCGGAGGACGTGCCGCGAAGCTTGCGCATAACCACATCCTGACAGCCCCCAAGTTCACTGGATTCTTTTATCTGCCGCCTGGTGGGGCATCTGCTGCACGTTTTGATCTTGAATTCCGTCTCGACCAACTGGAAATGGACGACCCAGTGCTCCGCTCAACGCTTGGCAGTGCCTTTGTCACGAAACTGTCGGCCGAAGACATAGAGGGCTCGCGCAAGCACATGCTTGGTGAAGATAATCTGCAGGCGGACAGATTTCCTTTCGTGCGCATTCATTCCCTGGAAATATCAGGTGACGGTACCAAATTTGCAACCAAAGTGCAGATTGAAATGCATGGCCAGAAGCGCGAAATGTGGATACCTCTCAGCGTTGAAGGACTGCCGGACAAGATCTCCGTCACCGGCGCGTTCGTGCTGCGGCAAACGGATTTTGGGGCCCAGCCATACACCGTGCTAAATGGCCTGATCGCAGTGCAGGACGAAGTTGTTGTGGACTTCAAATTGATTGGCGGTTGAGTCCCTGCGCGCGCGAATCTTCTGGGAAGCGATCTTGACGACAAAAACCGCCAGCTACACTCGCGCCGCCATCAGTCTGCATTGGGTAATTGCCTTGTTGATCTTTGTGGCATTTCCCCTAGGTCTGTACATGCACAACCTTTTGGCAACTCCGTACAAGCTCAGATTGTTCAATTATCACAAGTGGATAGGCATATCGGTGTTAACACTGTCCATAATCCGCCTCGTGTGGCGCATTGTCAATCGTCCGCCTGATCTGCCAGCGACGATGGCGAGCTGGGAGAAGTCAGTTGCAGTCAACATGCAGATTCTTCTCTACGCTCTGATATTCGCCGTTCCTTTGACTGGCTGGTTGATGAGTTCGGCTAGTGGTTTTCAGACCGTGTTGTTCGGCGTGATTCCAATTCCAGATCTTGTCGGGAAAGATAAGGAATTAGGTCGGTTCCTGTTGGAACTCCATCGAAATCTGGATTACCTCTTGATCGCGCTGGTTGGCGTGCATGTTGCGGCGGCACTGAAGCATCATTTCCTGGTCCACGATGATGTCCTCCGCCAGATGATCCCGTTCCTACGCAAGTCCGGTATGTGAGGCGGAGCGGTCTGCGACCTTCGTCTGGCGTCAGGCAAGTGCCACTGCCTTGCCGAAATCTAGCGTTGAAAACGTGTTGGCGCCGTTCAATGACAGCTCACGGGAAATCCCTTAGACTGGCTGACCGCTATCGAGAATCAAGCTGGCCGTCGCCTGTTGGTCGTAGGCGGGTCCTCACGACCGGCAGCTATAGGGCAGTGAATTCTGATCGGTCCATCGACCAAATGGGCCCGGGCACCCATCACCAGTTCACCATCGTATTTGCAAAAATTGGCGCCTCGTGTATGTTGAATGGATGACTGATTCAATAACCACGACCTTACCGCCCTCCCCGCCCAGTTCGACCCATGCCGAGCGCGGCGCAACCCTTTGCGAATTTGGTTGCGCAACAACCGATCTTGACGCCGCGTCCATCACCGCGGTTACGCCTGAGTTGATTCGATACGCCAGCACCCCAAACGGATTCCTGAGCCAGCGCGAGGTCGAGCGACTGCGTCGTTATGTCCTTCATGCTCCGGACCAGACACAGCAGGAAGCCCGACAGCAAGCCCTGTTCGACGCTGGCTTTGGTGTCCTTAGCCACAGACCTCAGTCAAGCGTCGCACCTCCCGCCAATAGCTCACCCGTTGTGAAGCTGGGTCTCTTTGCCTGGCCGGTGCTGGTGCGTCATGACAGCCGGGTGCAC
>CAIYMN010000320.1 GCA_903927295.1 uncultured beta proteobacterium
CGTAGCGCAGCACTTCGAGCTGAACCATCCTCTTTTTTAGCTGAGTCATTTGTGGTCTCCCGAGTAGTCACGCACGCCCGGTGGCGACTTGGTAATCACGACGTCCAGATAGTCCAGACGCGGCGGGTTAAGGCCCTGGTAGAAGGCCATGCTGTGACGCAGGAAGGTCTTGTCGTCACGCTCGACGAAATCGAGCCGCTGGTGCGCGCCGCGTGATTCCTTGCGTGCCAGGGCGCTGACGGCAAGTGCCTCGGCGCAGTCGAGCATGGAGCCAAGTTCAAGAACCTGGAACAGATCGGTGTTGAAGACGTTGCTCTTGTCGTGCAGCACGATCTTGTGGTAGCGCTGGCGCAGCTCGGCGAGCTTGGCAACCGCTTCCTTCAGACCGTTCTCTTCGCGGTACAGGCCGGCGTTCTTCTCCATCGTGTCCATCATTTCCTTGCGCAGACCCGACATCGATTCGGTGCCGTCGGTGCGCGAGAACAGTTCACGAACGCGCGCCTGCGACTCGTTGGCGCGCGCCTGCAGTGCAGCCGTGTCGGGCTTGGGCAGACCTTGCATGTGGGCAATCGCCGACATCGCAGCGCTCTTGCCAAAAACCAGCAGTTCCACCAGTGAGTTGGAGCCCAGGCGGTTCGCGCCGTTCAAGCTGACGCAGGCACATTCGCCAGCGGCAAACAGACCCGGCAGCGGAGTGGCTGCCTGGGTGTTGGTGGAGATGCCACCCATCATGTAATGCACCACCGGGCGGATCGGAATCGCGTCCTTGACGATGTCCACGCCGAGGTAGGCGATACCCAGCTCGCGCACCAGTGGCAGACGCTCGTCGATGTATTTTTCACCGAGGTGGCGCATGTCGAGCATCACGCACTCGCCCCACGGCGTGGTCACGGTATTGCCCTTTTGAAGTTCGTGCCAGTAGGCCTGGCTGACACGGTCGCGCGGACCGAGTTCCATGGTCTTGAGCTGCGGCTTGCCCAGCGGCGTTTCCGGGCCCATGCCGTAATCCTGCAGGTAGCGCCGGCCATTCTTGTTGAGCAGCACACCGCCCTCGCCACGGCAGGCTTCGGTCAGCAGACTGCCGGTATTGGGCAGGCCCGTCGGGTGGTACTGCACAAATTCCATGTCCTTGAGCGGCACGCCAGCGCGGTAAGCCAGTGCCATGCCGTCGCCGGTCTTGATGGCGCCGTTGGTGCTGAAGGGGAACATGCGCCCGGCGCCGCCGCCGCAAATGATGACCGACTTGGCGTGGAACTGCTTGATCATGCCGCTGCGCATTTCCATGGCTGTGACACCCTGGCAGCGACCGTCGTCGACCAGCAGATCGAGCGCGAAGTACTCGTCAAAGCGCTGAATCGAGGGGAACTGCAGCGTCGTCTGGAACAGCGTATGCAGAATGTGAAAGCCAGACTTGTCAGCGGCAAACCAGGTTCGTTTCTTCTTCATGCCGCCGAACGGGCGCACTGCAACTGAACCGTCCGCCTCGCGATTCCAGGGGCAACCCCAGTGTTCGAGCTGGGTCAGTTCCTTGGGTGCTTCGTGCACGAAGTACTCGACGCAGTCCTGATCCGACAGCCAGTCGCCACCGCCTACGGTGTCGTCAAAGTGCAGATCGAAACTGTCGTCCTTCTTGATCACGCCAGCGGCGCCGCCCTCGGCAGCGCAGGTGTGGCTGCGCATGGGGTAGACCTTGGAGATCAGGGCCACGCTCAGCTTCGGGTCGGTCTCGGCCAGCGCAATCGCCGCCCGCAGGCCTGCGCCCCCGGCGCCAATGATGACGACATCGGTAGTGACTATTTCCATTTCTTCCTTTCCATCACCGAAGTGATTCCAATCAACAAGACTCTGTCATTGCGGGCTCGACCCGCAATCCATGGATGCCGGATCAAACCCGGCATGACAGCAACCAACAACCCACCATGGCAACCCGGCTTCAATGAGTCGTGAAGAAGCCCACCGCCACCAGCGTCAGCAGGGTCAAGCCGATCGTGATCAGGGTAAAGCCCAACACTTTCGACGCCGCCAGTTTGCCGGGCGACGGAGCGTCAACCAGGTATTTTTCCAGTTCACCGCTGTCCACCAGACGCTGGTACTCCACGCCGTGGTC
>CAIYMN010000321.1 GCA_903927295.1 uncultured beta proteobacterium
GCGCTTCCAGGCCGACCTTGATTTCCGCCACGTTGGAAGGTTCATCCATCCACAGGTCGATCAGGTTGATGCGGGCGTCACGACCGATGACATAGAGATAGCGCCCGGAAGAGGACATGCGCGAAATGTGCACCGCGTAACCGGTCTTGATGATCTTCACGATCTGCTTGCTCTTGCCGTCGATCAGGGCGATCTCGCCAGCGTCACGCAGCGTGACCGAAAACAGGTTGCCCAGGTCCAGCTTGTTCATCTTCCTGGTCGGGCGCTTGTCCGGGGCGACGATGACCTTGAGCGAGGCCATCATTTCCTTCATGCCCCATTCCGGAGGTGTTGGCGGCTCATGCTGGATGTAGCGCGCCATCAGGTCAACCTGATCATCGGTCAACTCACCCGAGGTACCCCAGTTGGGCATACCACCAGGCGAGCCGTACTTGATGAAGATCTTCAAGTACTCGGTTCCATTGGGAATCGTCTTGTCCGTTGTCAGCGGCTTGCCGGTGGCGCCCTTGCGCAACACGCCATGGCAACCGGCGCAACGCTCAAAATAGATCTTGCGCCCAGCGTCAAATTCGGCCAGCGTCATCGGCGGCGCTTTCGGGTTGAGACTGTGCACCAAGGGCACGTTGCCCACCGGCGACGAGTCACCGACTTGATAGGCCTTTTCGGTAGGCGCCAGCGGCTTTTCCTGAGCCTGCGCGCCAAAGATCAGGGTCGACAGCAGTAATGCCGCGACACTAGCCAAGCGTAAGTTCTTCATCAGTTTGACTCCATATTTCTTTTTTAACCCGAACAGCAGCGGTAGTTGTCGGCAGACACATAGCGCAGGGCTGCAACACTTGTGTGCACCCGACCCGATAATCTCCTTCTAACGTGAACACGTCCTTAATCTGGCATAAGGATTAAGCGAGGCGCAATTGACCCCGACGGGGCGCTCCCCATGGGTCAGGTCAAAGGGTCGGTGTGTGAATGAAAGCCCCGACCTTGCCCGGCTTCAGAGCAGTCCACTCTCCGCCGCCATGACTGCGGCGTGGACGCGCGAGCTGACGTCGAGTTTGCGCAGTACATGCTGAACATGAATCTTGACGGTGGTTTCTGCAATGCCGTGCTCGCGCGCGATTTCCTTGTTGCTGGCACCTCGGGCAATGCCGCGCAGGATCTCGAGTTCACGCGGTGACAGGCTGGCAATCGAGGCCTGCGTGACAGAGGTGGTGCCGACCGGTGCAACCGGGTCGGCCCGCGCCGCACCACGGTAAGCCGAAACCAGTTTGCTCGTCATCTCTGGCGCCACCACACTGTCACCCTGCATGGCACGTTCAATCGCCTGCGCCAACGCATCACCTTCGATGGTCTTGAGCAGGTAACCGGCAGCTCCGCCACGCAGAGCTGCGGCCAGGTCGCTTTCGTCTTCGCTGACGGTCAACATGATGATGCGGGCCTTGGGCGCCGCTTCACGCAGGGCTGGCAAGGCGTCAACACCGTTGACCCCGGGCAAATGGTTGTCGAGCAGAATCAGGTCGGGCTGCAGTTCCTGAGCCCTGCGCAGTGCCTGCCCGGCGTCAGCGGCATCTCCGACGACGCTCAGGCGCGGATCGCGCGCCAGCAAAGCCGTCAGGCCACGACGAAACAGCGTGTGGTCGTCCACGACCAGAATGCGGATGGGAGGCAGATTGGAAGTTTGCATGGCGCTGTTCAGGCCGCAGTGGCACTGGATTCGTGCGCGCTTGTCGACGCCCGTTGCATCGGGTGCGCATGAGGCCGCAAAGTGAGAATGATGGAACTGCCGTGCCCTGGCGTCGATATGACCTCGACCTCTGCGCCTATGCGCTGAGCCCGTTCCGTCATGATGCGAAGCCCGACATGGGTCTCGTCGAGCTGGTCACCCCCTGGCACAAACCCGACTCCATCGTCGCGAACCTCGAAACGCCAGGCAGGTTGTTGTTGTACATCGAGCCAGACCTGCGAGGCGCGCGCGTGTTTGCGGACATTGGACAAGGCCTCCTGCACAATGTGCAGCACCTGTATCTGCAAATCAGGTGACAGAGGCATGCCCTGCCCCTGCATGCTCAAGGTAGCCCTCATGCCGCTTTGATGTTCAAATTTGCGCAGGGTGGTTTCCAGAGCAGGTGCGATGTCCTCGGTGTTGGTGCGGGTGCGAAAGTGCAGCAGCAACTCGCGCACATCACCGTAGCTCTCGCGCACGCCCATGTCAATTTCTTCCAGAACCTTGCCAATTTCGACGGCGTTGCCGGACTGCACAGCATCGCGCATCAGCTGCACCTGGATTTTCAGGAATGCGAGCGATTGGGCAATCGAGTCGTGCAGTTCGCGCGCCAGGAGATGGCGCTCCTGCGATACAGCGGCTTCTTTTTCGAGCGAGTTGAGCCGCAGGTTCTCCATGGCACCGGCCAGGTGACTGCTGAGCGCTTCGAGCAGCGAGCGCTCGGGCGCCGACAGACTGATTCTGGCGTGATAGAAAAGATCCACTTCACCCATCAGATGATCGTGCAGACTGACCGGGATCGTGACCACAGTTTCAAAACCGGCCCGGCTGCAATTTTTCCGTGGCGCATCGCCTGCGTCCCGAATTGGAATCACCAGCAGGCCGCTTCCAGCGGCATAGGCACCGCAATGGCAGGCTCCCTTGTCAACACACAACTCGTCGTTCACCATGCTGTCAGGCAGGCCATGGGCTGCGAGCATCAGGTAGCGCTGATTGTCCTGGTCAGACCAGCGCACGGCAACGCCGTCAGCGTGGGCAATCCGGGCAATATTCTTTGCGAAACCTTGTGCCAGTTCATCAAGCGATGTTGCTTTTGCCACCAGCGCGGTAACTTCATACAGGCTTTCCAGGCGTTCATGCTTTTCTTCCAGCTGCGTCGTCTTTTCGGCTACCTTTTGCTCGAGGTTGCGATACATCGATTGCAGCTTGCCTGCCATGTCATTGAAGCCGTCTGCCAGGGTCCCGAACTCGTCGCTGCTGCCACTCTCGACCCGGGCATCAAAGTCACCTGCCTGAATCTTTTCAATGGCCTGCTTCAATTGCCCAACCGGCTCCAGCACAAACAGGTAGCCGGTGTAGATCAAAACGCTGGAGCCCAGAATTGCCATCCCCAGCAGGCTCATCTGCAGCAGATGCAGCAGTGCGGTCCAGCGTGCCATGTGCGACTCGATCGCTGTGACAAACGCATCGATGTGCGAGGCAAAGGTGACGGTGTGGACACGCAGGTCCTGCAGTGCGCTGGGATGGGAGTCGATCCAGCGAGTACGAAAAAGAGCCCAGTCCTGCTCGACCACATTGAAGCGTGCTTGTACCGTGTCGTCCCAGGGCACAAACAAAGGCCGCTCGGGGTCACCGCTGCGCAGGGTTGTCAGGCTCTGGTTGAATTCCGTGACCTGGTCTGGCAGGGCAGCGATTTCGCCGGTGCCAATCGACAGTGCCATCCGGTACGACTGCATCCGCATGCGCCCTGCTTCGTTCACCGCAGCGGCGCCACCGTCGAGCTGCCAGGAGACCCACAAAGTGGCCGCGGTCGAGAGCAGGGCAAGCAAAAGAAACGGCAGGCCTACCAGTGCCAGTTTCGATCCAAGACTCCAACGCGCCGGATGAGAACTCATGTCGTGACTAGGATAGCTCCATTCAAAACAGCCCCAGGCTGGCCGAGCGCGTCATCGCCACACCAACGATATACGCCACCGTCACCAATGCAGCGACAAACGCAATGCCCTGCACCGAGCGGCTGACACCCGCTCGCAAGGCCAAGCTGCCCAGGCCAATGTACACGAGCAGGGCCACCACTTTAGCGCTTAACCAGTTTTGCGCCAACGGGAACTGCTGGCTCCAGCATGCCAGGCTGATCGCCGCGCCCAACAACACGGTGTCAACAAGATGGGGGGCGATGCGCAGCCAGCGCCGCTGGCGCCATGGCCAACCAGCGGTCTGGCAGACGCCGCGCACTAGGAACAGCGTGATGCTAAGGGCCGCACAGCTCATGTGAAGTTGGCGCAACAGGAGATAGTCCATCGTTCGTTCTACCCATCCTTGCCATCAAGGCGGGTCTGCGTCAGCCAGGGGGCATAGATAAACACATAGATGGCAAACGCCACACTCCATGCGGCTGCCGCAGCGGTCAGCCAGACCAGCAACAGCTCAGGCCAAAGCAGGGGCATCAATACACGCAGTGCCGCGGCCACAGACACCAGAACATAGGCAAGAGCTTCAGCCGTTGTCGCCTGCAATGTGCGCCCGGTGTGCCCCCGGGCGGTTCGCGTGATCATGCCGATGATCAGGCCTCCGGTGGTGCCCACGGCCAGGGCGTGCAGGCCAGCCGAGGGCGCAAGCAGATTGATCTGCGCCAGTGCCAGCAAGCCCAGTCCGACCGGTATCCAGGCGTAGGACAGGTGAAGAATCCACAGGATCGGGCGCTGTCTTGTGAGCAGCGGTTTCCAGCGCCATTGGCGCCAGACATGCGCCGCCGCTGCGAGGCCCAGCGCCAGCGAGGTGACCGCAGCCGGCGCCGCGACGACCCAGAGCAGCAGGCCAAGACCGGTCAACGCCAGGGCCGAGCGTTCCAGCCAGAGCAGGGCTGTGATTCGCAGGCCCGGGATGGCGCTCATGCTGAAGCCGGGAATCACGCGCCCAGCCATCACGCATTCGACCATCACAATCACGGCCAGTGCCGCATGCAGCGCGCTCGTGGGCGCCAGCTCAAGCAGACCCAGGACCGACAGGTGAAAGGCGGCGTTCGCTGCGGACAGCAGGAGCAGCAAGCCTACCAGCGGCAGGTTGCGGGTATTGCCGGCGCGCAGCAGCAGACGAAGCAGTACCAAGGCAACGAGGGGCAACAGTAAGGTGTCCAGCACGGCAAACACGGGGTAGGGTGCCGTCAACGCGGCGATTCTGGCGCTGAGCCACAGCAGCGCGAGAGCGCCAAGAGGCAGTCCACGCGGTGTGGCCAGGCCGGTCCACGCCTTCACGGCCGTCATCAGGAAGCCGATGATCACTGCCGAGGCAAATCCCAGCAGCATCTCGTGCGCGTGCCAGAGCAGCGGCGCGAGGACCGGCGTCCATGCCCATTGCCCGAGTAACACCACCATCCAGACCGGGATCGCGAGTGCCGCCAGCACGGCAGCGCCCAGGTAGAAAGGGCGAAAACCCAGGCGCAGAAAGGCAAGGCCCTTGGGCGCCGGAGAGCCTGGTTCGAGTATCTTGAGGATAGGAACTGTTGTCATCGACTGTCCTTATTGGATTGGAAGACCCGACCTGGCGCTCGGTACCAGGTCAGCCAGCGTAACCCCATCGAGTACCTGAAGGTAGCTTTGCAGGGCTTGGTTGAGCACACCCTTCAGACGGCAATGACCGGTCAGGCGGCAGTCGTTGTGGGCCGGATCAAAGCACTCCACCATCGTGAAATCGGTCTCGGTCTGGCGCACTACGTCGCCCAGGGCGATGTCTTTGGCGGGTTTGAGCAGGCGCAAGCCGCCGCCGCGCCCGCGCGTGGTTGCCAACAAACCCTGGTTGGAGAGTTCGACCACGATCTTGGTGAGGTGACTGCGTGAAATGTCATGCGCCTGCGCAATTTCGGTGATGGTCGCGGGCTGCGCTCGGCTCTGGCTGGCAGCGCAATACATGAGCACGCGCAAGCTGTAGTCAGTCCAACTGGTGAGTTTCATCGGGAAGACCTATCTGCGGTAGTAGTTGGCATATTAAAGATTCATTTGTTATGAATTTTATAGGATGACTGACTATCCGCTATACCATCTGGTTTCGAGCATTACAAGCAAACCAAGGAGGTCCCCATGAAACGCCTGTCTGTCATCAGCATTTTCTTGCTGGCTCTTACACTCATCTTTGCTGGCTGCGCGGTCCAGCCGCCAGGTCCGCAGTGGGTCACCCTGATCGATGGCGAGAAGGGACTGGAAAACTGGAACCGCATTGGTGACGCGAACTGGCGGGCCGAAGGCGGCGCGATCGTGGCCGACAAGGGCAAAAGCGGATTTCTGGTCTCGAAAAATTCCTATAAGGATTTCGAAATCTACGCAGAGTTCTGGGCTGAAACCGATACCAACAGCGGCATCTTCATCCGCGCATCCGATCCCAACAAGGTGGGCGCCGACAATTCCTACGAAGTCAACATCTGGGATATCCGACCCGACCCGATTTATGGCACCGGAGCCATCGTTGATTTCGCTGCCGTGCCGGTCCCGATTGTCAACAAGGCCGGTGGCAAATGGAACACCTACGAGATCTCCGCCAAGGGAACCGAGTTGACCGTGAAATTAAATGGCGTCGTCACCGCCAGCACGCAAAACGGCAAATATGCCAGCGGGCCGTTCGCGCTTCAGTTTGGTCCGGGGGTCAAAGGCGTGACGGGTGGCGTCATCAAGTGGCGCAAGGTGCAAATCAAGTCCTTGTAACGCAGCGACACAAACTAGGTCGCAAGAACGCTGGCGCCGACACTGGCTATCTGCTCGTCCTGCGCCGGCAGAACGCCTGATACGCCAATGGCACCGACGATCTCTCCCCGGTAGAGGATCGGTACCGCACCCTGCAAGGGCGTGTTGTTGTCGACCGCCGCCAAGGCAATGCGGCCACCATTGATGGCGTCTTCCATGGCTTTGGAGGCACGCCGGTAACGCATGGCGGTCCTGGCTTTGCCCTGCGAGATTTCGGCACTGGCGAGGTGGGCACCGTCAAGACGCTGAAGATAAAGCAGATGGGCGCCGTCGTCCACGATGGCGATGCTCACTTTCCAGTTGTTCCGGATGGCCTCGGCTTCGGCGGCGGCGGCGATGGCCTTCGCAACTTTCAGGTTCAGACAGTGCTTGCTCGCAAGGTCCGGCGCTTGTTGAATTTCACTCATTATTCTGCTCGGGTTGTGCTCATCTCATGCTGCTGCGGTCGCTTGCCTGAGCTTGTCACGAATGAAGATCAGCGCGGGCCAGAACAACATGATCAGCGCCAGGGTGGTGATGGTTCCGACCAGGGAGTTGGACCAGAAGATGGTGAGATCGCCTCTGGATCCCATCATGGTCTGGCGAAAAGAAGCCTCAGCACGGTCACCCAGCACAATCGACAGCACCATGGGCGCCAGCGGATAGTCCAGCTTTTTCAGGACGTAGCCGATGATCCCGAACAGCACCATGAACCAGACGTCGAGCATGACGCCGTGCACGGTGTAGGCGCCGATAGCACAGACCACCACAATCACTGGGGCGATGATGGCAAACGGGATGCGCAGGATCGCGGCAAACAGGGGAACGGTACTGAGCACGATCACCAGACCGACGATGTTGGACAGGTACATGCTGGCAATCAAGCCCCAGACAAATTCCTTTTGCTCGACAAACAGCATGGGGCCGGGCTGAAGACCCCAGACCATCAGCCCACCGAGCAGCACCGCCGCCGTGGCGGAGCCCGGGATGCCCAGCGCCAGCATGGGCAGCAGCGCCGCCGTGCCGGACGCATGGGCCGCTGTCTCAGGCGCGATGACGCCTTCAAGCTGCCCGGTGCCGAACTTGTCGCCGTTTTTGGAAAACTTTTTGGCGATACCGTAGCCCATGAAGGAGGCCGCAGTGGCGCCTCCCGGCGTGATGCCCATCCAGCAGCCAATGGCGGCGCTACGAACAATGGTGAGCCAGTACTTTGGCAACTGCTTCCAGGTCTGCCACACCACCTTGGCGTTGATGTTGGCATGTTTGCCTTCAAAGGCCAGGCCTTCTTCCATGCTGATCAGGATTTCGCCGATGCCGAACAGGCCGATCACGACAATCAGGAATTCGATGCCGCGCAGCAGATCCGACAGGCCAAAGGTCATGCGCAGCTCACCACTGACCGAGTCCATGCCAATGGCTGCCAGACCGAATCCGATCATCATCGAGATGATGTTCTTGAACGGGTCTTTGCCGGTTCCGACAAAGCTGCAGAAAGTCAACAGAAAAACCGCAAACAGTTCGGGGGGGCCGAACTTGAGTGCAAATTTCGCCACCATCGGCGCCAGAAACGTGATCAGCAGCACAGACACCAATGCGCCGAGAAAGGATCCGGTGAAGGACGCGGTGAGAGCCTCGCCGGCGCGCCCCTGCTGCGCCAGCGGATAGCCGTCAAAAGTGGTGGCAACCGAATGCGTTTCTCCGGGAATGTTGAACAGCACCGAGGTGATGGCGCCGGCAAACAGCGAGCCCCAGTAAATGCAGGAGAGCATGATGATGGCCGAGGTCGGGGCCATGGTGAAGGTCAGTGGCAACAAAATGGCAACGCCATTGGGCCCGCCCAGACCGGGCAGCACACCAATGACGACGCCCAGCACAATGCCAATCATCATCATGCCCAGGTTGTACCAGGACATGGCCACGGCAAAGCCCTGGAACAGGGAATTGAGTTCGTCCACTGTGAAGTCTCTCCTGTATCTCTCTCAGGCCCCGAACAGGGCCTTCAACGGACCTTGCGGCAGGGGTACCATGAACTGGATTTCGAACATCCAGTAGAGAACCCCATTGACACCGACGCTGACGAGAATGGTCTTGAGCCAGCTACTCTTGTCCATCACGCGCATGAAAGCGCCGATGAAAAGCGTAGAGGCGATGTACATACCCAGAAACTGAATGCCCAGCACATAAACCGTTGTCGGAACCAGCACCATCAGCACCAGCTTGAACTTCTCCCAGGGGACGAACTCTTCCGTCTGACCCTTGGGACTCATGAGTGACCTGAGCGCGACGACGAAGCTGGCAACGCAGAGGATGGCACCGATGCGGAAAGGGAAGTAGCCCGATTCCGGACCATCACTGGCCCAGCCGGCGCCGAGCTTGAAGTTATCGACCATCATGACGATGCCCAGCGCAAAGATCACGACGGCCGTAATGACTTCCATCGCGTTTCGCGAGATCGCGCCGCGCTGCGAGCGTCTGTGCATGTGCTTTTGCCCCGTAGTCAACGCAGACTCCGCTATTTTTTGGCAAACCCGGCTTCATTCATCAGCTTGTTATGAAAAGCCTCATCCTTCTCCAGGAACTTGACGAACTCCGGGCCAACGAGGAACACATCCTTCAGGGCCTGCTTGGCAAGGTAGTCCTTCCATTCGGGCGTGGCAACCACCTTCTTCAGCAGGTCAACATAAAAGGCAACCTGTGCCGCAGTGGTGCCCGATGGGATGAAGAAACCGCGCAGCATCTGGTACTCCACATCGACGCCGAGTTCCTTGCAGGTCTGGATGTCGGCCCAGGACTGGGTCTTGGTGATTTTTTCCTTGTACACCATGCGCTGGGAGGAGAACACGCACAGGGCTCTGACCTGATCGGCGCGCCACTCCGAAATGTTCTCGCTCGGGTTGTTTACGTTGGAGTCAATGTGCTTGCCCACAAGTTGGGTTGCCGCCTCGGCGCCGCTCTTGTAGGGGATGTAGGTGAACTTGGTTCCTGCGACCTTGTCCACTGCCACGGTGATGATGTGGTCTTCGCGCTTGGAGCCAGTGCCACCCATCTTGAAGGTGCCGGGTGCTGCGGCCTTGACCGCAGTGAGGTACTCCTTGGGCGTCTTGTAAGGCGTCTCTGCATTGACCCAGAGCAGGAACTCGTCGAGCGCAATCATGCCAACCGGGTTCAGGTCGCGCCAGTTGAAGGGCAGGCTGACGGCAACCGGCAAGGTGTAAATGGCCGAGAACGCCGCCATCAGCTTGTGCGGGTCACCCTTGGACTCCTTGACATCCATGATGCCCTCGGCGCCACTGGCACCGGACTTGTTGACAACCATGATGGGCTGCTTCATCAGCTGGTGCTTCACGACGATGCCCTGGATCGTGCGCGCCATCTGGTCGGCGGCACCGCCGGCACCGGCCGGGACGATGATTTCGACCGTCTTTGTGGGTTGCCACTGCGCATACGCAGGGATGGCGGCGGCGCAGGCCAGCAGCGAGACCGCAGCAGCCCTGGCAAGAACAGAAGTGGATGATTTCACAGAAGTCTCCTTTTCAAGATTTGCGTGTTTCAACAAAATGACTCATGGCCGCATTGACGCCACCCGGCTTGTGCGGTACCCCAGACAATGACAGGCCCATTTCGACCCCGGCCAGTGTTCCCATCAACATGAGTTCGTTGAAGTCACCGAGGTGGCCAATGCGGAACACTTTACCAGCCAGCTTGGCAAGCCCGACACCCAAGGACATATCAAAGTTGTCGAGCACGATCTTGCGGAACTTGTCGGCATCATGTCCCTCGGGCATCATGACCGCGGTCAGCGAGGAACTCAGCGCCTGTGGATTGGCGCAGAACACTTCAAGCCCCCAGGCCGCCACGGCGCGCCGGGTGGCCTGCGCAAAACGGGTGTGGCGAGCAAAGACATTGGGCAGACCTTCTTCCAGCAGCATGTCGCAGGCTTCGCTGAGTCCGTAAAGCAGGGTGGTTGAGGGGGTGTAGGGCCAGAAGCCGTTCTTGTTGGCTTCCAGAATTTCGCCCCAGGCCCAATACGACTTCGGCAGATTCGAAGTCTTCGACGCCGCGATCGCCTTCGCACTGACGGCATTGAAGGACAGCCCCGGCGGCAGCATCAGCCCCTTCTGGGAACCGGCCACGGTGACGTCAACCCCCCATTCGCTGTGCCGGTAGTCAATGGAGGCCAGAGAGGAAATGGTGTCCACCATCAGGAGCGCGGGATGTAGGGCGCTGTCGATGGTGCGGCGCACTGCGGCGATGTCAGCTGTCGCACCCGTGGAAGTTTCGTTGTGCACGATGCAGACCGCCTTGATCTCGTGCTGCTTGTCAGCCTCGAGCCGTGCTGCAATCTGTGACACCTCAACTCCCTGACGCCAGTCGCCGGCGATGAATTCAGGACGCAGCCCCAAGCGTTCGGACATTTTCTTCCACAGGGTCGCAAAGTGGCCGGTCTCGTACATCAGAACCTTGTCGCCCGCAGACAAGGTGTTCACCAGCGCGGCTTCCCAGGCGCCGGTGCCGCTTGCGCCGTAGATGACGACCGGATCATCTGACTGAAACACCTTCTTCAGATCTGACAGAACCTTCTTGCCAATGACCTGGAATTCCGGTCCGCGGTGATCAATGGTGGCGTTGTCCATGGCCCGCATGACGCGGTCCGGAACATTGGTGGGCCCGGGGATTTGCAGAAAGTGTCGGCCACTGGCCCCGTGTGTGAGCTTCAGCATGCGGTTTTCTCCGTGAAATTGTATTCAAAATCGGATACTAGTCCAAACGAATCCGGAATGCAATGTCACCCACACCTAGTGCTTATTCATTGAGCCATGTATACAATCGCATACCTGTTTTCAACACGAATTTCTGCTGAACATTGCATGCAAAACGCAAGCCCATCGACAATCGAAGTGGTGCCAGACAAGACTTTGCTGCACCTAAAGGTGGCCAAGGTCTTGCGCGACAAGATCACCTACGGGGAGTTGACCCCGGGTTTGCGACTGACCGAGCGCGTGCTGTGTGAGGAGTTGAAAGTATCGCGCACGCCGCTACGGGAGGCGCTCAAGACGCTAGCCAGCGAAGGTCTGGTCGAACTGCTGCAAAACTGCGGCGCCATGGTGACTCCGATGACCCTGACGGATACCACCGACACCTTCAA
>CAIYMN010000322.1 GCA_903927295.1 uncultured beta proteobacterium
AGGCACTGGAAGCCTGATCCCACATGGAGTGATGTGGCGTTGGCGCCATGCTAGGGTTTTGCCGAGTCCTATTTTCCCGCCGTTTTTGGAGAAGGCTGCCATGAATGCATTTCTGCATTTTCTTGAGAGACTCAAGCTCAGTACGAAGCTGATATTTGGCTTGGGCGCCATGATGGCCATCATCGCCAGCATCGGTCTGCAAGCCATCTACAGCATTCGCTTGCAGAGCGAAGAAATCAACCGCATGTACGAATTCGAGTTGATGGGGCTTTCGCACATCAAGCAAGCCAATATCGAGCTCATGCAAATGGGCCGCTCGCTGCGCCAGATGATTCTCTCCCCCGACGCCAAGAGCCGCGTCACCGCACGCGCCGAGCTTGACGAGTCGCGGCGCAATATGAACCGGGCGATGAAAGAGGGCGAAAAGCTGTTTTTCCGGCCCGAGGGCCGGGCGCTGCTGGCCGACATTCAGGATGTGCTGGTTCAGTACCTGCGCAACGTGGACCACGCCACCGCCTTGATCGAGAACGACAAAACTCTGCAGAACACCGAAATCGCCCGTTTCCTTGCCACTCCGGACAACGTGGCCGTTTACGAGAAGACGGACAAACTGATGACCGATCTGGTGCACCACAAGGAAGCCGCGTCCAAACTCGCAGCCCAGGGCGCCATCGAGATTTCCCATCAGATAGAGCACTGGACGGTAGCGCTGTTGCTGGTGGGCGTGGCCGCCGGCCTGGGTGCGGGCCTGCTGCTGAGCGCTTCGCTGCGACGACCTTCGGAGCGGCTGCGCCTGAGTGTCGAACGACTGGCCCAGGGCGATCTCGAAACCGAGGTTCCGCATACCGAATTTCAAAACGAGCTTGGCGCCTTGGCACGCTCGGTTAGCGTCCTGCAAAAGGGGGCGACCCAGGCCGACATCCTGCGCTGGAGCAAGACCCAGGCGAATCTGATCAGCGCCAATGTCCAGGCGATTGAGCGCCTGGACGAATTCGCCGACACCCTGCTGGCCCAGCTCACACCGCTGCTGCAGGCCCAGCTCGGCCTGCTTTACGTGTTTGACAAGGCGTCCGAAAAATACCGCTACCAAGGCGGCTATGGACTGGCAATCGAACCATCGGATATGCCCGATTTTTC
Organism: uncultured beta proteobacterium; assembly: GCA_903927295.1. GTDB lineage: Bacteria > Pseudomonadota > Gammaproteobacteria > Burkholderiales > Burkholderiaceae_C > Rhodoferax. The sequence goes on from CAIYMN010000322.1 coordinate 1,138, forward strand.
GCTGGGTGAAGGACTTCTCGGCCAGTGCGCCCGTGATGCCCGGCAGATGCGACTTGACGCCGTGGCCGGCACCAGTTTGCGCATACGCTCTGGCCTGATTGATGACCATCCGCACTGGATCTGCCTGCTGCCGGTTTGCGACATTGGCGGAGCCGTGCTGGCCGTGATGGAGTTCGCCGGTTTCGTACCCATGGGCGCGCGCCAGGAAACGCTGATGCAAGAGGTTGTGCTGCTGGTGGCACTGAACCTGAAGATCATCGAGCGCAACCAGGCCACGCACACGCTGTTCCTGCAAACGCAACAGCAAAGTGATGAGTTGCGCCAGCAAAACGTCGAGATTGAACTCGAGCGCAACCGCGCCGAGGAAGCGACCCGGGCCAAGAGCGAGTTTCTGGCCAATATGAGCCATGAAATCCGCACCCCCATGAACGCTGTCATCGGTCTGTCGTACCTGGCGCTGAAAACCGATCTGTCTGCGCAGCAGCGCGACTATGTGCAGAAGATCAACAGTGAGGGCACGACGCTGCTGGGCATACTCAACGA
>CAIYMN010000323.1 GCA_903927295.1 uncultured beta proteobacterium
CCTGTTTGCAGGACTGGCCGCCCTGTTGCTGATAGCGATGACAATGATTGCATGGCAGGTACCAAAGTGGAATAGCGAAACCAACAGCCCGAATGCTCCAAGCCAAACCGTAGGCGCTTACGCGGAAGTTTGGAAGCATCCCTATTTCCGCAAGATGGCGCCCATCGGGTTTTTTTGCTACGGTGGATTGGTCGCCATACAAACGCTCTGGGCCTCCCCCTGGATGATGAAGGTGACGGGTTACAGTTCCATCCAGGCCGCCACGGGAATGTTCTGGATCAACGTCGCCATGCTGTGTACTTTTTGGATCTGGGGCATCATCAACCCGTGGCTGGTCAAACGCAGTCTCCATACTGATCGATTAATCACAACCGGCCTGCCACTGAGCTTTGTCCTTCTTGCGCTCATCATAGGTACCGGCTCTTCCCTGTCAACAGGCTCCGGTGCACTATGGGCCCTCTACTGCGTGAGTTGCACGTTTATCGCTCTGGCACTCCCAGCCGTCAGCATGGCCTTTACACCAGCACTGGCCGGTCGCGCGCTTTCTGCCTACAACCTGGTGGTATTTGCAGGTATATTTGCAGTGCAGTGGGGAATCGGCCTCGCCATAGACGGCTTTCAAGCGCTGGGCTTCCCGGAAATATGGGCCTTCCAAGCGGCCATGAGTGTCTTTTTGCTGGGTAGTGTCGCTTCCTATGTCCATTTTCTGACCACAAAAAGTCATAATCAGCGTATCTGAAACACTGGAGATGGGGCTGGCTGCGGACAACGGAATTTGAGTACCACCCCAATACATGAACGGCATCCTCATCATCGCCCACGCACCACTGGCTAGCGCTTTGCGTCAGTGCGTTCTGCATGTCTTTCCGGACGGGGCCAAAGGAATCGCTGCGTTTGATGTACAAGCCCACGTTCCACCGGAGGAAACACTGGTCGGCGCGGGCCAAGCGCTCAGCCTTCTCGATTCGCCCCAGGTTCTGGTGTTGACGGACATATTTGGCGCCACCCCTTGCAACGTAGCGCAAAAGTTGGTCGACGGTGTGAATTCAAAGTTGATTACAGGAGTCAACCTGCCGATGCTGCTACGCACCGTGACCTATCGAAACGAAACGCTTGATGCACTAGTTACACGCGCCATGGCTGGCGGCATACAGGGCATCATGCAAGTCGCAACGACAGCGCCACAGAATCAGGTGAAGAAGAAAAATGATCAAAACAACGACCACCATCAGCAATAAGTTGGGGTTGCACGCACGCGCCTCCGCAAAGTTAACCAAGTTAGCCGGCAGCTTCCCGTGTGACATCTGGCTTGCCAAGGGTGGGCGACGCGTCAACGGCAAGAGCATCATGGGGGTGATGATGCTCGCTGCTGGCATCGGTAGCACGGTGGAACTTGAAACCAGCGGCGAACGCGAACAGGAAGCGCAAGACGCACTGCTGGCTTTGATTGATGACAAATTCGGAGAAGGGGAATGACGTTTTCGATTCATGGTCTGGCTGTTGCCCGGGGGGTCGCCATTGGGCGCGCCGTCCTGGTGGCGTCAAGTCGTGTAGACGTTGCACACTATTTCATTGAAGCCTCACAGATCAGCGCAGAAATTGACCGCGTTCGCATAGGACGCAACGCAGTGGTGGACGAAATTCATCGTCTACAAGCGAGCATTGTGCATATGGGACCGAAAGAGGCCCCCCATGAATTGACAGCACTGCTCGACGTGCACCTGATGCTGTTGCAAGATGATGAGCTCATCGGCGGCGTTAAACACTGGATTACTGATCGCCTCTACAACGCAGAGTGGGCCCTGACAACACAATTGGAGGTGATTGCCCGACAATTCGACGAAATGGAGGATGAGTACCTGCGCGAGCGCAAAGCCGACCTCGAGCAGATCGCTGAAAAGGTACTGCGTGCCATGAAGGGCGTGGCCTCTCCCATCGCCCAGCCACCCAGCCGCGCAGCGCGCAAGAAGTCACAACAGGACCTCCTGCTCGACGACACGGTCGATGTCCCGCTGATCCTTATTGCACACGACCTGTCACCGGCTGATATGCTGCAGTTCAAACAGAGTGTGTTTGCCGGGTTCGTCACGGATGTCGGCGGCAAGACCTCGCACACTGCCATCGTGGCGCGCAGTCTGGACATCCCGGCCGTCGTCGGTGCCCGCCTGTCGAGTCAGCTGGTACGCCAGGATGACTGGGTAATCATCGATGGTGATGCCGGCGTCGTGGTGGTAGACCCTTCTTCGATCATCCTCGCTGAATACGGTTTCAAGCAGCGCCAAAACGAACTTGACCGTGGCAGGCTTTCGCGACTCCTGCACACACCGGCGGTGACCCTGGATGGCAAGAACATCGAATTGCTGGCGAACATCGAAATGCCTGAGGACGCACCTGGCGCCATCCAGGCCGGTGCAATGGGAGTGGGTTTGTTTCGCAGCGAATTCCTTTTCATGGGCCGGCAAAGCAGACTGCCCAACGAAGAAGAGCAGTACCAGGCCTACCGGCGCGCCGTTGAAGGCATGCGCGGCTTGCCAGTGACCATTCGGACAGTTGACGTGGGTGCAGACAAACCGCTGGATGAGTCTTTGCAGGACTCTGCTCATTTGAACCCGGCCTTGGGCTTGCGGGCCATTCGCTGGAGTCTGGCCGACCCGGCCATGTTCCTCACGCAGTTGCGGGCGATTCTGCGTGCTGCTGCGCACGGACCTACCAAACTGCTTATACCGATGCTGGTTCACGCCAGCGAAATTCGGCACACTTTTGCTCTTGTCGACCGTGCCCGCGTGGAACTCGACAATCGGGGAGTTGCCTACGGACCGATCAAGATTGGCGCGATGATCGAGATACCGGCAGCAGCGCTGACACTCAAAGTGTTCTTGAAGTATTTTGATTTCCTGTCGATCGGCACCAATGATCTGATTCAGTACACATTGGCGATTGATCGCGCCGATGAGTCGGTGGCGCACTTGTACGACCCCTTGCATCCAGCCGTGCTGCAACTCGTTGCGCTCACGATCGCCGAATGCCAGGCGCAGGGCAAGGATGTGAGTGTCTGCGGTGAAATGGCGGGCGACATCAGCCTGACCCGCCTACTGCTGGGTATGGGACTGCGCAGCTTTTCCATGCACCCGGCTCAAATTCTGGGGGTCAAGCAAGAGGTGCTACGGGCAGACGCCGGCAAACTGGCAACTTGGGCGGCTCACGTGATGGCGGCAGATGAACCGAGCCTGCTGATGAAACAACACGCCTGATTTCTGGCGACGATACTGGCGAAATTGGCAACCATTGGAAACCCCCTCTGACAACTTCAATCCGCTGACGCGGCGCAATTTGGCCAAAGGTGCTGCCCTGTCCCTGGCCGCATCCATGCTCCCGGCGACAGCTGCACCGGCCACCGTTTTAACCAAGAGGATCGCCCTCATCAAACCTCGGCGCCTGAAGGAAGGTGATGTGGTCGGGTTGATCACTCCTTGCGGCTTTCTCGAGCAGGAAGGGATCGACAGATCAGTACGAAACCTTGAAGATCTTGGTGTCAAGGTCAAACTTGGCAAGCACGTGCTGGCGCGCCGCGGCCGCTATGCCGGCACAGTTGCGCAACGCCTGGAAGATTTGCACTCCATGTTTGCTGACCCGCAGGTCAATGCCGTGTGGGCCGCCACCGGAGGTTCTGGTGGAATTTCGCTGTTGCCTCATATCGATTACCAATTGATTCGAAAGCACCCGAAGATATTTGTTGGCTACTCTGATGTCACTTGCCTGCATCTGGCGATCCATCGCCAGACGCGGTTGGTGACCTTTCATGGCCCAGTGGGCATCTCGACTTTTTCAGATTATTCGAAGCAGCATCTGAAAGCCATATTGATGCAGCCACAAAAAGAGTACGAGATGCCGATGGCGGAAGAAAACCGGGTCAAGGCGGAAACGTCAAGCCAGTTTCAAATCAGGGCTCGGCGCCACGGAACGGCGATCGGACGCCTGACAGGTGGCAATCTGAGTCTGGTAGCGGCTTTGTCGGGCACGCCTTACGCCGCGGAATTGCGCCGGCGCATTCTGTTTCTGGAAGATATCAGCGAAGCGCCCTACCGGATAGATCGCATGCTGACCCAACTCGACCTGAGCCAAGGACTCAGAACCGCATCGGCCTTGCTGCTGGGCGTTTTCGAAAAATGCGAAGCGCCCGAAAGTGAATCGTCCCTGAGCCTGAATGAAACCGTTGACAGCCATCTCGATCTGTTGCGCATCCCTGCGGTAAGTGGCTACTCGTTTGGCCATATCGCCAACCAGATGACGCTACCTCTGGGCGTCAACGCGCGTCTGGATACCTTTGCGCAGACTTTGACACTGCTGGAAAACGCTGTCCTGTAGCGCGGCTCAAAGGCAAGTCCATCAGCGACTCGCCCCTGCAGGAATGGGCGGCAGTGCGCGAGCTCCCGCGGGTGTCGTCAGCACATCAAGAATCGCCGCGGTTTGCGCGTCCGGCGTCCCGTCAAATCTTGCTGGACGGTATTTCATTTGAAATGCGATCAGAACATTGCGTGAAGCGGCATCGAGTTCACCACTTTGCGTGATGGCAAAACCGTGATCCGCCAGTTTCTTTTGAAACCAGGCCACGTTCGGCAGCTGAGTTTCAAACGCCTTCTGGCGCAGTGCCACTTCTTTCTCATCGGGCCAAAGCACCAAACCAGCGTCGGCCAACTGCTTCCAGGGAAACATCGGGCCAGGATCCTGTTTGCGCTGGGGTGCAATGTCGCTGTGTCCGAGCACCCGGTCGGGGCTGATGTCATGGCGCTTCACGATATCTCTCACGAGAGAGATCAAACGGTCGATCTGACCCTGGGGATACGGTAGCCAGACCGGCCCCTGCGCCGAATCAATCCAGCCCCGGTTGACAATCTCAATACCAATCGAACTGGCATTCAACCTTGTGTTGTCCCTCCATGAGCTCAGGCCCGCATGGTAGGCGCGTCGATCCTCGTCGACCAGTCTGTAGACCTTGAAATCTTCACCATCATCGAGCAGGTAATGCGAACTCACCTGCTGCTGAGTCAAGACCTTCAGCGACGTTGGAGAGTCAAGGAACGTGTAATGGAGAACCAGAAAGCGCACGCGGCTATCCTGACTGACCGCACTAAAACTGGTATCGATGCGCGGACCACTTGCGCAGCCGCTCAGCAATGCCGCCAGACACGTCAACCAAAATATTTTCATGTCAGCCCCTTTTCAGCGCCAGGCGCGCCGCCGCAATATGAGCTTGAAGATTGACCAGCCGCAAGTCGCACTCTGGCGGCAAGCACTGCCTCATCGACTGTTCGATCAGCCGATGAAGCTGAGGCACCCGCCCGGCCAGAACGACGGGTCGAATACCAAACCGTGCGATCATGGCAGAGCCCAAACGCGCCAGTTCAACCCCGGCTCTTTGCAAGATGTCTCGCGCCACAGGATCGCAGTCGGCCGCCGCCGCAACGGCCAACGCCAACTGACCGATCCGTCCACGGCTGGCCCCATAAATCAGCTGCCGTGAGCAGGACCAGTCGCTGCCGCCGATGGCCTTGAACAGAGACACAGCCATTGGCGATGCAATCCAGCAACCGGGTTTCTCATCTTCTGCACGCCAGATCTTCCGCAAGGCTTGCACCGTTATCCAGTAACCACTGCCGCCGTCGTCCAGAATGCCGCCTCGTCCTCCAGCACGATGAAATTCCCGTTGCGCGTCTACAAATCCGGCGATCGATCCGGTGCCGGCATAAACCAGATACCCCATCCCTGGCTCAAAGGCAGCCAGACAAGCCAGTTCACTATCGTTGCTGAGCACAACGGCTTCTCCGGGCAGCTTGAAATGCTGGGCCATCAAGGCATGCAGGGTCTGTCCTGAGCGTTCCTGCAAGCCACCAAAACCGCTCACACCGGCATGCACGCCGGACACACCGCCCCTGCCCAGCACCTGGTCAGACAAACTTTCCAGAATATCGCTCACCTTCCGATCACCCGATTCGCAGCCTAATTCCAGGGCACTGAAACCGGCAATGCTGCCCTCAGAAAGGATGCTCTGGTCCGACCCTAGCAAGGCCCAACGGGTCTGGCTGCCACCGGCATCAATTCCAAGAGTTGCGCTCATACGGTCAGACAGAGCTCAAGCGTGGATTCGCCTTGGCCAGATAGAACCACTCATGGCCCACGCCCGCCTTCGCATTGGGAAAGAGGATATAGCCTGGCGCTTCGGCGCGCACCAGGGTTCCATCATGCCGTGTACCAATCAGATCGCCAGACTCCAGTGGATCAAAACTTGACCAGGGCCGGCTGAAGCTGTCCTGCTCATGAGCTTTGTCAATCACGTCGTAAATGCGCAGGGCTTCAATGGCTGCCACGGCTTGCGGCCTGGATGCGTCGATGTGCCCCAGATGCGCGAGCGTGTTCATGATGGCCCGGTAAGCCACCTCGGGCGCTTGGGGATCATCGTGCTGACCGCATTCCAGGGTCAGTGCATAGCCACCCACCGATCGCATGTACTCGGTAGTTCCCACACCGTAGCGTGGATCGATATCGAGTTGTTGTTCGCGACTGGACACCGTGCCCATGGCCGCTCGCCTGCGCGCAACGCCCCGTGCGTAGGTACTCAACCAGCCGTCAACAAAGCGGTTGACACCAAGGCGCAAAGCCAGGGCAACTTCAGCTGCGGCGTGAGCAAACGGTTCCAACTCATCCGTATTGTTCTCCGGCCCAACCATCACGAAGGCCCGCCCCACTGCCTGAAAGGAGTGCAGATCAAGCAGCACGTCATGGCGGGTCATCAACGGACACAGCCAGTTCGCTATGTGATCTTCAAACTCCTTCGGCTCAGTAGCGGGCGCCAGATTGCGATTCAGATTGCGTTCGCCCACCCTTTGCCCGCGCTCGTATGCCAGCGGATTGGTGATCGGCACAAAAGTCACGCTACCTGCAACCAGTTTGATAAGCTTGGCGTCTATTTCGCTCAGCACACGCAGGATGCCTTTGGTACCGCTGGTCTCATTGCCATGCACCGCACCGAGCACCAGCAGACGTGGACCGGGGCGCAAGGTTTGATACGAAACCGCTTTGAAATGGTGTTCTTGCATGAGATGGTCTATTTGGAACCGAAACCCTGATTATTCCTTCTTGCCAAGTCCCGTCCTGAGCCTGGCTGTGTTTGGAGCACCATGCGGCTTCATGGTTCCCCCACAATAGCGCTGCTGTAAAGCGCATCCAATATTTTTTCTTCCCATGAATTCAGGCTCGAATACTCGCCAGTGTCGAGTTCCGGATCAAAGCCGACACCACTGATGATGTAGATCATGCCTAAACGCTTGTCCGGATCGAAGAAGATCGCGCTCTGCAGACCGTAAGCAAATCCTAGGTGGCCGTATCCTGTCAAGCCGCCACGCGCCACCAGGCGGTCGCCACGCGCTGGGGAACTCAAGTCAAGGAATCTTTGGACACCCAGACCCCAGGCGTTGAACATACCTTTGTAGTTGTCACCGTTTTGCGTCTTCTCGTCATGACGCCAGGTTTCGCTCAGCATGGCCTGAACTGATGCCGCGCTTAACAGGTGAATACCATCAACTTCACCGCCGTTGATCATGAGCACCATCAGTCTGGCAAGATCGCCGGCACTGATGCGCAAGCCGCCTTGCGGACTGAACGGCGTGGCGTTGCGCCCGGGCAGATAGCGCTCCACACCAGGGCGAACCGCTGGCACCTTACCCTGATAGTCATCGACCTGTGCGACCCAGGGACCCCTCGAATTCCAAACTTCGCCACTGCGTTTGCGGTACAGGACTGCCAGATTCCTGACCTCTTCTTCGGACAACTCCTCCGCGTTGAAACCACCTTTGATTCTCAAGGGCGCCAGCACCGCCTGTTTCATGTAGCGATCAAAGCGCTGTCCACTAACAGCTTCGATCACCGTGCCCAGCACACCCCAGTTCAGATTCACGTACTCAAAATAGCGACCCGGTCCGCGGTCACTGATGCTGCTCGAAGGTGCCCAATGGCCGCCCGCGCCGTAGTTCTCGCCCTGCGGATCAAGCACGCTTTGCAGACTTTGTTCTATTGGAAAAGAATAGCCACCGTCGTCGCGCAGCGATGAAGTGTGGTTAAGCAGCATGCGCGTGCTGATCCGGGCCCCAGGAAAATTCGGGTTGCGCAGCCTGAATCCCAAATACGTGCTCACATCCGCATCCAGGTCGAGTTTGCCCTGATCCACGAGTTGCATCACACCAAGGGTAGTGACGAGTTTCGAAATGGAAGCGACCCGGAACAAGGTCTTGCTGTCCGTCCCGACGCCGTGCGCCGGTTTCGATGGATCGATGACGCGCTTGCCAAAATAGCCTTCGTAAACCATCTTTCCATCGCGGACTGCCACCGCCGACAAGCTGGCAAGCGGCTTCACCGGATCGTCCATCAAGGACTGCAGTTTGGCTTGCAACTCGGAGCCCTGAGCGGCACAGCAATCGCTCATCGACACAGCAAGCACGGCAACGCAGAGTATCCCATGGTATCGCATGGTAAACGCCCCAGCCCCCAATGCCGCTCTAAAGGATTTCATCGCTACTCCTTGCCAAACCCGGGGTCCACCTTGATCAACGCGGTCGCGATAAAACAAGGGATGGCTGCGGCGCAAACCCAGATGAAGAAGTTGGCATAACCAATACTGGACTGAATCCACCCGCTGAACATACCGGGCAGCATCATCCCCATCGCCATGAATCCGGCGCAGATGGCGTAATGCGCGGTCTTGTGCTCACCGTCCGCAGTCATGATCATGAACAGAATGTAGGCGGTAAAACCAAAACCGTAGCCCAATTGCTCAAAAGCCACGGCCACACCAATGAGATACAGGTTGGTGGGTAAAGCCAGCGCCAGATAGACGTAAACCAGGTGTGGGACATTGATTGCCATGGCCATCGGCCAGAGCCAGCGCTTGAGACCATCGCGTGCAATGAGGTAACTGCCCAGCAAGCCACCAACCGTCAGTGCGACGATGCCGATACTCCCATACACAATGCCGACATGCGCCGTGGAAAGCCCCAGCCCCCCCTTGACATTGGAATCAAGCAAAAAGGGTGGCGCCAATTTGACCAATTGAGATTCGCCGAAACGGTACATCAGCAAGAACAAAAGCGCCCGGGAGATATCTTTCTTGGCCAGGAATTTCCGGAAGACGGACAGGAAGGCAAGGCCCAAGCCTTGTTCGCCCACCACAGCACGGTCTGCCACTGGAACCGGCAACACGAGACGGTGGTAAAGAAAGAGCGATAAAAACATGGCTGCCAGCAAAAGGAACACAACAGACCAGGCGAAGACCGTGTTACCGCTCAGCTCGGTCAATCTCCCGGCCATATAGACCAGCACGCCCTGCCCCGTCAGCATTGACATACGAAAAAACATGCTCCGCGCTCCGACATAGGCGGCCTGCTGATGCTGCTTGAGTGACAGCATGTAGAACCCGTCGGTAGCAATATCGTGCGTCGCAGCGCTGAAAGCCAGCAACCAGAAAAAGGCCAGTGTCAACTGAAAATAGTTGGCCATGGGCATGACCAGCGCGACCAAAGCAAACGTAGAGCCGATCAGCAACTGCATGGTGATGATCCACCAACGCTTGGTCCTGAACATGTCTACAAAGGGTGACCACAGAGGCTTGATGACAAACGGCAGATACAGCCAACTGGTGTAGAGCGCAATGTCGGTGTTGGAGATCCCCATGTTCTTGTAGAACACGACCGACATGGTCATCACCGCAACGTAGGGCAGGCCTTGCGAAAAGTAGAGTGACGGCACCCACCACCAAACGCCTCTTGCTGCTTTTTCGACTTGTTGCATCCGACGTTTATAGTTGAAATTCGGTCAGAATTTTGCGCCGGAATAAAGTAAGCTGTGCAGCGCATCCCAAAGATCAGGCACCAACACCCATGTTAAAGACGGAAACGCCCAGCGCCGCGCACGTGACGCTAGACCAATATCCAACGGATCAATTGATCCATTCCCTGATTGACGATCAGTTCAACGCAGTGCATGCGGTGCGCGCAGCCAGTGAGCAGTTGGCGACGGCGGTTGACGCTGCAGCGGTGCGACTGTTGGAGGGTGGGCGCCTGATTTATGTAGGCGCCGGTACATCCGGCCGCCTGGGCCTGCTCGACAGCGTTGAGTTGTACCCCACGTTTTCCTGGCCCAGAGAGCGTGCCGTCGCGCTGCTGGCCGGCGGCCCGTCAGCGATTTATCAGGCCGTTGAAGGCGCGGAGGACAACTTCGAGCAAGGCTCAACGGACATCATGGCCGTCGGCCTCAAGACAATGGACGTGGTGGTGCTGCTGGCAGCATCGGGCAACACGCCTTACGCAATGGGGGCACTCGCGGCAACGCGATCTGTCGGGGCCTTGAGCATCGGTATCGCCAACAACGCGCTGGCGCCGCTGGCCACGCAGGCGAACATTGGCATCACACTGGATACCGGACCCGAACTCATTTCCGGCAGTACCCGCCTGAAAGCCGGCACATCACAAAAAATTGCCCTGAACACTTTTTCCAGCGCCGTGATGGTCCGCCTGCACAAGGTGTACGGCAATTTGATGGTGGACCTCAAACCAACCAATGCCAAACTGCTTCGGCGTGCCATCAGCTTGACGGCCCTGGTCGGCGGAGCCAGTGAGGAATTGGCAAGCGAGGCCCTGAAGGATTGCGGGTTTCACGTCAAGACTGCGATCGTTGCGCTGAAGAACAAGGTCAGCGCCGCACGGGCCACGGAGCTTCTCGCCAAGGCCGGCGACAACCTGAGACTGGCCATCGGCGAGCCATGACTTCGAACCGGCTGCTTTCACTCGATGCCTTTCGCGGCTTCACGATCGCAGCCATGTTGCTCGTCAACAATCCTGGTGATTGGGGGCATCTGTATTCACAACTGGCGCATGCCAAGTGGAACGGCTGGACCTTTACCGACTGGATATTTCCTTTCTTTCTTTTCATCAGCGGCGTCTCGCTCACACTGTCGCTGAGTCGTCAAGCCCAAGCCGGCGCCGCGCCGGCCGTTTTGCTGTTGAAGCTCAGCAAGCGTGCCGCCGTCGTGTTCCTGATCGGACTGGCACTAAACCTCTATCCCAGCTTTGATTTCAGTACCGTGCGTATTCCCGGCGTGTTGCAACGCATCGCCTTGTGCACACTGCTCGCCGGACCGATCGTCCTGTGGTTCAACCGGCGCCAGCAATGCGCTTGGGTGGTAAGCCTCTTGGCACTCTACAGTGCATTCATGCTGCTTGTACCAGTGCCTGACGCTACCGGAGCCCTTGGAGTCGGCGTGCTGGAGCCCGGGCGTGATGTTGGTGCGTTTGTGGATCGCTGGCTCCTCGATGGACACCTGTGGAGCGCGTCGCGAACCTGGGACCCCGAAGGACTGGTCAGCACTTTGCCGGCGCTTGCCAATCTGCTGCTGGGTGTCTTGGCTGGACGCTGGATTGAACAGCCTTTGACAAAGGCGGAAAAAACAGTGTGGCTCTTCATTGCCGGTCTGGCCTGTCTGTGGTTCGGTGAGGTACTCGACGTGAGTTTCATGCCAATCAACAAGAGCCTGTGGACCGTGTCCTATTGCATCTTCATGAACGGCTGGGCGCTCATCCTGTTTGGCCTGTTCTACTGGCTGCTCGATGCAACACCTTCACCCAAGCTGAAACAGCGCAGCGCCCGGTTGCTTCATCCCTGCATCGTTTACGGTATGAATTCCCTGTTCATCTTTGCCCTCTCCGGCATCATTGCCAAGACTCTCCTATTCATCAAGATCACCCAGGTCGACGGCAGTCTGCTGTCGCTCAAAGCCATCCTCTACACATCAATCCAGGCCTTGCCCGTCGACGCGGTCAACGCATCGTTGCTGTTTGCAGTCCTGTTTAACCTGTTCATGCTGAGCATCGCCTGGCTGATGTGGCGTCAGCGCTGGTTTGTGAAGGTCTGACGATGCTCAGACGGTTCGCCCTGGTGTCACCCCTATTGCTGCTCAGCTGTGCTGCCGGTCCGAGCGCCGATGATCGCAGCGCAGAGGATCCGCCTGCAGCACCGCGAGAGTTTCGTGCTGCGTGGGTGGCGAGTGTCGCCAACATCGACTGGCCGAGTCGCCCCAACTTGTCGGTTGCTGAGCAACAGGCCGAAATCAAGCTCATGCTCAATCAGGCCAGTGCGCTCAATCTCAACGCCATCGTGCTGCAGGTTCGCCCGGCGGCCGATGCACTCTACCCTTCCCCCCTGGAACCGTGGTCAGAGTATTTGACGGGCCGACAGGGCAAAGCGCCTGAGCCTCTTTACGATCCACTGAAAATGTGGATTGATGAAGCGCACCTTCGCGGCATCGAATTGCATGCCTGGCTGAACCCCTACCGCGCCCGACACCCCAGCGCCAAGTCGGCTTTGGCAGGCAATCACATATCCGTCACTCATCCTTGGGTTGTGAAGCAGTATGGCGACGTGCTGTGGATGGATCCAGCCGAGCCGGCCGCAGTGAAAAGGACTCTGGACGTCGTGGCTGATCTGGTGCGTCGTTATGACGTCGATGGCATCCACATCGACGACTACTTCTACCCTTACCCTGTCGCCGCTGCTGACGGAACCGAACTGGACTTCCCGGACCAGCCGGCGTGGCAAGGCTACCTGTCCAGCCATGGGCAGTCAACGCGAGCTGATTGGCGGCGTGAGCAGGTGAACAAGCTGATCGAGCAGATGGCTGACGTCATCCACCGGGAGAAAGTCTGGGTTCGTTTTGGCATCAGTCCCTTTGGTCTGGGCCGCCCGGAACGTCGCGCAGCTGGCATTGCGGGTTTCAGCCAATACGACAAGCTCTATGCGCACGCCGAGCTATGGCTGGGCATGGGCTGGCTCGACTATGTGGCACCGCAGCTGTATTGGCCAATCGATCAGGTAGCGCAGGCGTTCCCGGTCCTGCTGGAGACCTGGGCACGGGAAAATACGCAGTCGCGCCACCTCTGGCCCGGACTCTTCACCAGCCGCATCGACAGTTCGCCAAAATCATGGCAGCCGGAAGAAATTGCACGCCAGATCGACCTGACCCGCGCACACGTCAGTGTCGGTGGCCATATTCACTTCAGCATGATCGCCCTGCTACAGGACCGCCGCGGCATCGCCACCCTCTTGAAAGCCGGTCCGTATGCGAATGGGGCACTGGTACCGGCAACCCCCTGGCTGGGAGCACAGGTGCCCGATGCTCCCCGGCTCTCGCTGCAATCATCCGGGAATCCGAATGCACCGGATCGCGTGCTTATCGATAGAGTAAACGACCCCTCGGTGAACCGGTTTTCGATCTGGAAAAAGTACGGCTCCAAGTGGGTATTTTCAGTACAGGCAGCAAGCCGGATTGTGCTGACATTGAACGACGATCCCACACTCGGCAAGCCCGACGCCATCGCCGTCAGTTCCGTTAGCCGCCTCGGCATCGAGAGCGCTCGCACGACGCTGGCATGGCGACCGTAATCGAAAAAATGCCCTCTGCCAGCGTTGACTGGCAGAGGGCAGGGGTTCAAGCTATCCGATGAAACCCGGATCAGAAGAACTTGTAGGTGGCCAGGAAGGTGAACGAGCGACCACGCGGATCTGCGACCCGAGGATCCCAGGAACCGCCAGAGCCATAAATCGTGTCATAGGTGATGGCAAATGGCGGGTCCGTGTTAAAAAGATTCTTGACACCGAATGTCAGGTTGAGGTCCTTGATTCCTGAGTAACTGACACTGGCGTTGTACACCACATAGGAATCCACATCCGGATTCCAGTCGGTTGGCACGTAGGTCGGTGCGTAGATCACTGCCTGCTTGTACCCGCTGCGGTACACCTGCGTCAAAGCCGCAGTCCAGGGGCCACGTGAGTAAGTCCCCGTCAGCGAATGCTTCCAGCGTATTCCAGGGTCACCGTAGATATTGAATTGGCCAACTTCAGTTGGTCCAAAATCTGCGCTGGCGACAACACGCGACTTCTTGTCAAGCAACAGAGAGCCATCCAACAGCAGTCCCCACTTGGCGTCACCGAACTTTCCATTGGCGCTGGCGTTCACATCCAAACCGGTTGTGACTGACTCGCCGGCATTGATCCAACGTGTATCAATCTGGACGATATTGCCAGATGCGTCGCGAATGAAGTTCTGCGGGAACAGCGTATAGTTTGGCAATAGAGTGGCCACCGTCGCTTGCTGGATCGATCCGGTCTTGTCGATCGTCCACCAATCGGCACCGAAGCTGAACCTGCTGTTCGGTGCCCAAACAAAACCAACGGTTGATTGCCTGCTCTTTTCAGGTTGCAACGCCGGATTTCCCCCTGCAAGCGTATTGAACACAATCGGTTCACATCCCGGCTTGGTATTGTCAACCTTGAGAGTCGGACATTTGACCGGATCGACTGTCGTATTGCCGCCTGTTGATTCAGTGATCCCGAAGAACTGCTGTTTGAAATCCGGCACGCGGAAGCCCGTATTGAAGGAGCCTCGCACCAGGAACTGTTCTGCAGGCGTGTAACGCACCGACACCTTGGGATTGTTGGTACCACCAAAGCCCGTGTAATCATCATGGCGCACAGCAACCGTGGCCTCAAGTTGCTTTGTTATCGGCACCAGCACTTCTGTGTAGATCGCCCGGATATCACGCTGAACCGTGCTGATCGTATTGACGCTGTCAAAAGCTGCGTTCGGAATCCCCATCTGAACCGGAACATCGGTGACGTTGCCGTTAAAACCAAATTTCTCGGTACGCAAATCCACGCCGACCGCCGCCATGACATCGCCAGCCGGTAGTTTGAACAATGGGCCGGTTGCCCTGGCGTCCGCCTGCACCAGCGTGGTCTTGCCGCCGTAAAGAGTCACGCCTTCGGCAGAGGCCGCCTGCAATCCATTCAATGCAGCGGCTGTCTGTGACTGACCGGCCGGCAGGAACGGATTCAGTATTCCGTTATTGATCAGGGCGGCAAATGGCGCACCGTAGTAGTAGCCAGTACCCAACACTGAACTGGAGTCACTTCTCGCAGTGGAAACACCTGCACGATAGTCCCATCCGGTCAGCCACGGTAGCGGACCGTCGGCGCCAACCATGAAGCGGGAAGTTTCATTGGTCGTCGTGTATTCCCTGGGCCCACAGGGGAGACAACGCCAACGGAAAGTGATAGGGTTTCCACGGTTTGCCGCGAGTTGTGGAAACGCTGCGGCCAACTGGTTGAAGACATCGTTGTACGAAGCTCCGGTACTCGGGTAGGCCAGGTTGTACAGCGGATTCGGTATTGTGATCAGGCCCGCGCCTGCGGGTAAGCCGTTGCTGAGGGTCGCGGTGGATGAACTGCTGATCTGGCTGGCTGAAAATATCTTTGACGAAGTCACCCTCGCTGCCGTGACTTCTGCGTAGACCTGATGCTCTCCAAGCTGCAAGGTGCCACGTCCAACCAAACTCGTGTTGTCAACCGGCTGCTGCAGAGTGGCAGCGACCGCCGTATCAAAGGCACAGGCATACTTGTATCCCGGATTGCCCCACAACGCTGCCTCATAGGGCGCCATGCCAGCGATGGATCCGCAGCCCGCACCGCCCGGCAGATTCAGGACATTGATGCGGCTGTAAGTTTGCGTACTGCCTGGCTGAGTGGGTCCGGTAGTCGTCTTGTTGCTAAATACAGTGGCAAGGCTGGAAAGACCAACGATGGTGGCAAAGGGAGTACCCACTGTGTCAGGTGAAAGCCCGCGACTGGGCTGCAAGGCGTTGACAAAACTACGCTGACTTCCCAACAAGGCCTTGTTTTCACTGTGACCCAACGAAAAGAGAACGTTGTATTTGTCTTTCTCCAGATCACCCGCCCCCCCGGTCAGGCTGAACCGGCTGACGTTGCCCCCACCCTGCTGGGTAACATCGGTGAAGGCCTGCATCTCCAGGCCCTTGTAGTCCTGCTTCAAGATGAAGTTGATCACACCGCCCACGGCATCGGTGCCGTAAATGGCAGAAGCACCGTCCTTCAGAATTTCCACACGCTGCAGCGCAGCCATGGGAATCTGGTTCAGATCGACCACACCACCGTTCAAGCCGGAGGCGGCCAGGCGACGCCCATTAAGCAGCACGAGAGTGTTGTTCGATCCCTGGCCACGCAGGTTGGCAGCCGACAAACCATTGTTTGCGCGATTGGAACTTGCTCCAACGTCAGAATTGCTTGCCAGGTTATCGTAACCATTGCCGTTGCTGGTCAGCGTGCTGATCAATTGTTCTGCGGTGACAATTCCCTGACGCTTCAGGTCTTCAACGGTGATGATCTGAACCGGCAATGAGCCTTCAGCGGCAATGCGCTTGATGCTACTGCCGGTGATTTCCACACGCTGCAGAGAGACTTCAGACGTTTGCGCAGCGGCGCAGCTGGCAAAACCAGCCAAGGCCAGACATTGCGATATTTTCTTCAATTTCACTTTGGATGCTCCATTCGAGGGTAAGGGGTCACTTTACACAATCTTACCGGCGCTATACATAGGGGAATCACGGATGAATGGAGCATTACCGCAAATTCAGCAAATACGACACACTGCGCCGGTCCGAACGCGAGGCTGCCGGTTACTCGATGCGAAGGTAGTCGCGCCGAACCAAGGCCCGGTCACCAAAATCAAAATGCCACCACTCGGTCGAAATACCCGAAAAGCCGGCACTGAACATCGCCTCACGCAAGATCTGCCGATTCCGGATATGACTCTGACTGAGCAGCCCCTGGGCAAGATGCCTTTGTTCGAATTTAGGGTGCGATAAATCTGACAGGTCATCAAATCCGGTTCCCATGTCCAGTTCCACGCCTGCTTGATCGACCAGCGTCACATCAACCGCCATGCCAAAGGAATGAACCGACCCCTTGGCCGGATCCGCCAGATATTGCTGCAAGGGAGTTCCATCCAGACATTGCCACAACATTTCCTGCACCCGGTGTGGCCGCAAAGCATCCAGCAGCAACAGGCGGCAACCGGGATCTTGCCGCTGCAGGTGTACCACCACCGCTTCAAGTCCGGCAGCGGCCTCCCGGTGCAACCACTTGCAGTCGAGTTGACCGTACAGATCCCTTCCGACAAAATTGTTGGCACTGGCATAGCGCAGATCTACACTGATCCCGGCTATCGTGGCGAGCGACCGAAAATCGGGGTGACCCGCCATCAATTCACAAAGCATGGATGTCCCATAAACAAGACAGGATGAAAAAGCAATTCGACATGACCAAGCCCCGAAAGTTCTTCTGGTTCCCGGCGCTTCTCTTGGCCGCCTGCGCCAGTTACGCGCAGAGCATTTTGCCGGAAATCGTATCCGCGACCTTGCGCAACACCGGTCTTGCCGAGACATCGCTCAGTGCGCTGGTGCTGCCGATTCAGGGTGGAGCACCACGCCTGGCCCATCTGGAACAGCGCGCCATGGCGCCGGCCTCCACCATGAAACTGGCCACCACGCTGGTAGCACTGGAAGAACTCGGTCCGACCTTTCGCTGGCACACCGAATTGCTGAGCCAGAACCGCATCGATGCGGCCACCTTGCGCGGCACGCTGTACCTGCGCGGTGGCGGGGAGCCCAATCTGAACTGGGACGGTTTGCGCGCCATGTTCCGCTCCCTGCACGCCCAAGGCGTAGCCCATATCGAGGCAGACATTGTCCTGGACCGCAGTCTTTACCAGCCCGCGCGCCCTGACGTTGGGGTGCCTGATTTTGATGAGGCGCCAAAGGCCTATTACAACGTCATCCCGGATGCCCTGGTACTCAATGGCAACGTAATCGAGTTCAGTCTCGAATCGAACGGCCAGAAAACCTTGGTTCGCACCCAACCGCCGCTGGCTGGCGTTCTCATCGACGCCGCCCTTTCACTCAAGGATATGCCCTGTGACACCTGGGACGACGACTGGGACGCGCCGCTGGTGCAACCATCCAGCAACAGCAATATCACTGTCGTGCTGCGCGGTGCCTTTCCCCGAAACTGCAAGACCCGAACCCGCTTGAGTTTGCTTGATCGAAACCTCTATATCGAGCGCTTTCTGCAGGCCTTCTGGCAGGAACTGGGCGGCACATGGAAGGGTCGCGTCAAGGACGGACTGACGCCGCCGGACGCACTGCTGCTGGTGGAGCGCAACTCCGACACGCTGGCTGATCTGGTCAAACCCATCAACAAGGCCTCCGACAACCTGATGGCCCGCACGCTCTACCTGACCCTGGGCACCCAACTGCCCAAAGAGGGACGCCAGGACAGCACCTTCCTCAACGCGAATGCCACGATTCACCACTGGTTTAACAAGAACGGCATCGCCACCGAGGGCCTGGTGATGGAAAACGGCTCCGGCCTGTCCCGGCTCGAGCGCATCAGTGCCCGCCAGCTTGCCAGCTTGTTACAACTCGGTGCGCGCAGCAACTGGTATGCGGAATTTGCCAGCAGTTTTCCCATCGTCGCCATCGACGGCGCCATGCGCAAGCGCCTGCGCGACTCAGCAGCCGCTGGACGCGCCAGAATCAAGACCGGCACCCTGAGGGACGCGGTGGCGGTCGCCGGCTACGTGCGCGACGTGCGCAATCAGGACTGGGTTGTGGTCGCTTTCATCAATGACCCACAGGCCAGCAAAGGACGCCCCGCTCTGGACGCCCTGATCGACTGGGTGGCCAGTGGTCGGTAAGCCCCGGTCAAGTGCGCAGGTGGCAGGCCACCCAATGGCCGTCACTGCCCTGCTTGAGCGTTGGCGACTCGATGCCGCACTCCTTGCGGGCCATCGGGCAGCGCGTGTGAAAGTGGCAACCGGGCGGCGGCTTGATCGGACTCGGCACGTCGCCCTGCAGCATGATGCGCTTGCGCTTTAGCTGGGGATCCGGCACCGGCATCGCCGACAGCAGCGCTTCCGTATAAGGATGGAGAGGCGTGGTGTAGAGGTCGCGCGCCGAAGCAATTTCGACAATGCGCCCCAGGTACATCACCGCCACGCGGTCGCTGATATGTTCCACCACCGACAAATCGTGGGCTATGAACAAATAGGTCAGGTTGAACTTGGCCTGCAGGTCCTCGAGCAGGTTGATGACCTGTGCCTGGATCGACACATCCAGCGCTGACACCGCTTCATCGCAAACCACCAGCTTCGGACTGACGGCCAGAGCCCGCGCAATGCCGATGCGCTGGCGCTGGCCACCGGAGAACTCATGCGGATAACGCCGCATCTGGTTCGCGCTGAGACCCACCGTCTCCAGCAACTCCACGATCCGGTCGTGATACTCGCGGTCTGTCTTTGTCAACTTGTGGATGATCAGTGCCTCACCCACAATGGCACCCACCGTCATGCGCGGGTTGAGCGAGGCATAGGGATCCTGAAAAATGATTTGCATGTCGCGCGCCATACCGCGCAACTCGTTCTTGCCCATGGCAGTGACATTCTTCCCTTCGAACCAGACTTCCCCCGAAGTCGGTTCGATCAGGCGCAGGATGCAGCGCCCGGTGGTACTTTTTCCGCAACCGGACTCGCCCACCACACCCAGAGTTTGACCCGCGTCGAGCGCAAAGCTGACACCGTCCACTGCGTGCACCTTGTCGACTACACGCCCGAGCACACCCCCGGTGATCGGAAAGTGCTTGACCAGATCATTGACCTTGAGCAGGGGTTCAGTCATGGCGCACCCGTGTCAAGAATGCAGGCCACCTTGTGCCCCGGCGCCACCTGCCGCAAAGGCGGCGTCTCCCGAGTGCAGGCCGGCGTGACGAATTTGCAGCGTGGCGCAAAACGGCAGCCCTCGGGTGGCGCAATGAGTTTGGGCACCGTACCAGAGATGGTTTCAAGCCGGACCTTCTTTGTCAGTGCACTGTCGATGCGCGGAATCGAGCGGATCAAGCCCTGGGTGTAGGGATGGCGCGGATGTGCAAACAGTTCATCGACCACAGCCTCCTCAACCACCTTGCCGGCGTACATCACGACGACACGCTGCGCCACCTCCGCCACGACACCCATCGCGTGGGTAATGAGCAGGATAGCCATGCCCAACTCGGCCTTCAGCTCGGCCAGCAGATCCAGAATCTGCGCCTGGATGGTGACGTCCAGCGCCGTGGTCGGCTCGTCGGCTATCAGCAACTGAGGCTTGCACGACAAGGCCATAGCGATCATCACGCGCTGGCGCATGCCACCAGAAAACTGATGCGGAAAGTCATGGACGCGCCGCTCTGGCGTTGGAATCCGCACCAGCTTGAGCATCTCTACCGCACGCTCCAGTGCCTGCCTTCGATCCAGTCCCTCGTGCAAACGCAGACCCTCGGCAATCTGCTCGCCAACCGTATAAACCGGATTGAGCGAGGTCATCGGCTCCTGGAAGACGATGGCAATCTCCTTCATCCGGATTTTCTGCATCGCATCATCCTCCATCGGAACGATGTCACGCCCCTGCCACAGGATCTGCCCGGCAACGATGCGGCCCGGCGGCATCGGTAGCAGTTTCAGCACCGACATCGCCGTCACCGACTTGCCACAACCCGACTCGCCCACCACGCAGACTGTCTCGCCACGGTCAATGCCGATGTCGACTCCATCAACTGCGTGCAGCCAGCCATCATCGGTCTTGAAGTGGGTCTTCAAGCCACGAATCTCGAGCAGGCGGTGCGTCATGCTCACATCACCTTGCGTGGATCGAGCGCATCACGCAACCCGTCACCGATGAAATTGATGGTCAGCACCGTCAGGAAGATCGCAATGCCGGGGAACATGGCCCAGTGGGGCGCCACGTCCATGTAGTCCCTGGCATCAAACAGGATGCGGCCCCAGGTCGGAATGTCGGGCGGAAAACCGAGACCCAGAAATGACAGCGTGGACTCAGCAATGATGGCTGCCGCCACGTCAATGGTGCCTGCCACAATCACCGGGCCCAAGGTATTGGGCAGGATGTGGCGCACGACCTGGCGCAGTGTGGACGCACCCAGCGCACGTGCTGCCTCTACATATTCCTTTTCACGCAACGAGAAGAATTGGGCTCGTACCAGGCGCGCTACCGGCATCCAGCGAAAGCCGCCAATCACCAGCACAATCAGGATAAAGACGCCGACTTCCGGGCCGAACAGCACCTTCAGACCTTCCCTGAACAGATAGATCAGCAGCAGCAACAGGGGCAACTGCGGCAGCGACAAAAAGAGATCGGTCAGCCACATCAGCGCTGCATCGACCGCACCGCGCGAGATACCGGCAACAGCGCCTATGGTCACCCCCACCAGCAGCGCCATGCCCATGGCTGCCAGCCCCACCGCCAGAGAGATACGCCCACCGTACAAAATCCGCGCCAACAAATCCTGACCCAGGTCGTCGGTACCCAAGGGGTGCGCATAGGACGGAGGCTTCAGGCGCGCCGAGAAATCGATGTCGTTGATCGCCACCTTCCAGACCATCGGGCCCACAAAGACAAGCAACACCATTGTCAGCAGCAGCATCAAACTCAGCAGCGCCATCTTGTGCCGGCCAAAGCGCCGCCAGGCCTCACGCGCAAGCGAGACCTGAGGACGCGGAGCCGCCGGACTAGCGGTAACTGATGCGGGGGTCAAGCCAGCCATAGAGCAAGTCAGCAATCAGGTTAAAAATAATCACCAGGCAGGCAAAGACAAAGGTCACTGCCATGATGACCGGCGTGTCGTTGCGCAGGATGGCATCGATCAGCAGCGAACCGATGCCTGGAATGCGGAAGATCTGCTCGGTGACGATGGCACCACCGAAGACTGCCGGCATTTGCATGGCCACCAGCGTGACCACCGGAATCAAGGCGTTGCGCACCACATGCTTCATCACCACTACACGTTCCTTGAGCCCCTTGCTGCGCGCTGTCGTCACGTAGTCAAGTCGGATCACGTCAAGCATGGCCGAGCGCACATAGCGCGTCCAGCTCGCTGCCTGAAACAGGCCCAGCACCAGCACCGGCATGATGGACTGGCGCAACTGTTCCCACCACCACCGCCAGCCGGTAGCCGATATGTCGGAGCTATAGACAAAGGGCAGCCACCCGAGAGTGATCGAAAACAGATAGATCAGCAGCAAGCCGGTAAAAAACGTTGGCAGCGAGAAGCCGATAAAGGCCAGCGTGCTGGCAATGCGGTCAAACCATGAGTAGGGTTTGGCGGCCGAGTAGATGCCCACCGGCAAGGCGATCAGCAGGGCCAGAATCTGCGAGGCACCGATCACCGCCAGTGTGACAGGGACGCGTTGCAGAATCAGTTTGTCTACGTCGACGCGGCTGATAAAGGAAAAGCCCCAGTCGCCCTGCATCATCGCGCTCAGCCAGCGAAAGTAACGCTGCCATATCGGGTCGTCCAGGCCGAATTTGGCACGAAGGAGCAGTCGCACTTCAGCCGGCACATTCGGGTTGGTGGCCAACTCCTCAAATGGATCGCCCGGCGCCAGCGCCAGCACGGTGAACAACACCACGCTGATACCGAGCAAGCTGGGCAGGGCGATCAGCAGCCGCCGAAAAATGTAAGAACCCACGGCTGCGCGTTCTGCCTAAACGATCAGGTTTCCCGGTACCAGTTCTGCAGCGTCGAGAAGTCCAGGTCCCAGCCGGACAGCGTGGACACCAGCTTCAGGTTGGCGCCGCGTGCACGTGGCCGCGTGATCAGCGGAATCACGGCGTTGTCCTTGATCACC
>CAIYMN010000324.1 GCA_903927295.1 uncultured beta proteobacterium
GCATGTCGGTAATGACCACATCAAATCGGTTCTCAGCCAAAAGCGCATGCGCTTCGGCCAGGCTGGCGGCACTGGACACCACGAAACCTTCGCGCACCAGTGTCAACTCATAGAGCGTCCTCAAGTCCGGTTCGTCATCCACCACCAGAATCTGTACATTGTTAGTTACGCTACTTGCATTCATGTTGGTAAATGTCTTTCACTACCGTCTCTCTCGGTTTGCAAACTGACCCGAAACTCATTTCCCTCCACCACAGCATCGAAGCGCTTGCGTGTTGACCGGCAATACGAAATGGATGCTCCCTGCTCTTCACACAACTCACGGCAAATATAGAGTCCCAAACCGCTCGAGCGACTCTCAGAAGAAAAAAATGGCTCGAACAAATGCCTTTGCACTGACTGATCCAATGGCGGCCCACCGTTCCACACCCGCAGCGCCGCTTGCCCAGTCACAGAGCAAGCCGTCGCCACTTCGATTGCGCCAGCTTCAACTCCGCAATAGCGGCTAGCATTGTCCAGCAGATTGACCAATACGCGGCGTAAATGTTCTGATTGAAAACTTACGCTGACACCCACTGCCGCCAAGTCAAAGCGCAACAACTGCTTGTTCTTCGCCTGCTCCTGCCAATCAGCACAAACTTTTGCAACAAGCTCATTGAACACGAACACATCCGAAGCCTCTACATGGTCGCGTCGCCTGACCCTGGATACCTCAAGCACCTCTTCCACAATCTTGCCCAATCGGGCCGCATTTTGGCGCACCATCTGCGTGAGTTGTCTGTGACGTGGAAGGGCAATGTCTTCATCCAGCAGGGCGTTGGCCTGAACGATGGCTGCCAGTGGATTTCGAATTTCATGCGCGACCGCAGCCGACATTCGCCCCATGCTGGCGAGCTTCTCGGTTCGCATCCGTGCTTCCATCTCGCGCTGATCCCGAAGAAACATGACACACAGCGTTTGTCCACCGTCACCGGGCGTGGCAGTCAAACGCGTGCGTGCGTGCAATCGCAAAGGCCCCTGACCTGCGTGATGAATCACCACGTCGGCTTGACGCGCTGAATTTTCCGAGAAACTCAACTCCACAAGGTCCACCAAGCCCTGCCATCCCGCCAATGCTGCCAGGTTGAAGGATTCCGCATCTGAGGCGGCCTGCATTCCCAGCATCTGACAGGCCGCTGGATTGGCGGCGCGCACCGTGCGCCCTTGATCAAGCACCAGAATACCGTCCGTCATCGACTCAATTACCAACTCGTTGACCTGTCTTTGCAGGCGAACTGCCAACTGATTTCGCTGTGCCCGTTGTTCCACATTGGTCAACCGAATGGCAATCTGGTTAGCCAGGAAAGCAATGGAAAAGCAACCCACACCTGTCAGCGCTGCCTGCAGGAAGTGCGCTGCAGCAGCGGCTGGCACCTGAGTTGATGCCCAGCCTGCGTACAGCAGCAACATAAGCGTAACGAGCGCGGCGCAGGCCATCGACAAGAGCAAGGATCCCAGCACTGACACCATCAAAATGGGAAGTGCAAACAAGGGCGTGTAGTTGACACTTTCGCCGTGCGTCACCTGTAGCGCCGCGACAGCCAGAATATCGACACCGACAATGAGAATCCACTGCGCGTCAAATGCCTCGCCCAAGGGACGTGCGCCAGCCTTCAGTCTGACACCCAAAGCGACCACACAATAGGCAGCACAGAACACGACCAGCGTGCTGTCCCTGGCCGATCCAAGTTCGTAGACTACGCCCTGAAACGCCAGAAGGGCCAATCCCAGCATGACCCGCGCAGTCATGAAGCCACGCCATAGCCGCTCAAATTCTTGGGGGTGCTCTACCGCCTCAATGCTGGTTTCCAGCATTGAGGGATCAAACCAGGATTTTGCGTCTGGCTGCCGATGCATTCAGGGTTCCGCCTGCTGCCGGTGGTCAAAGCAGCAATAGAGCCCTTTCTTCCCCTGCACGGCATCAACCAAGGCCACGTGAACCGAACACAGTCTGCAGCCCACCATCTCGAGGGTTTGCGGTGAAGGCTCAGGCTTCTTCGGCGCAAATTCCGACCTGGCCTGCCGGTTCGAGCGCCACAGCCAGACCCCTGCCAACACGACCAGCAACACCAACAGCAGCCTCATGGCATGCGCCCTAGAATAATCTCCATCACAAAGCGCGAACCAACATAGGCCAGCAGCAACAGGGCGGAGCCCACGTACAAGACCCGCACCGCACGTTTGCCGCGCCAGCCAAAACGAGCGCGTCCCACCAGCAGCACCGCGAAAGTCAGCCAGGACAACACTGAAAATGCCGTCTTGTGATCAAGCTTCAGGTGCGCGCCAGCACCGTAGAGCTGGCCGCTGAACACTGTCGCGACAATCAAAGTCGCCGACAGCAGCAGAAAACCGGCGCTCACAAACCTGAACGTGAGGCGTTCCATTGTCAACAGTGGCATGCCGCTGTGCGGATCCGCAGCCAGCCGAAAGCGCTCTTCGGCCCGTGTCATGAACCACGCGTGAACGACGGCGGCGCCGAACAATCCGTAGGAGGCAATCCCCAACGCCCAGTGCAAGGGCAACCAGGGTGATGCTGTCGGGTGCAAGGGATTGCCTGGAAACAGTACAGCCAGCAACGCCGCAATCGCACCCAGCAGCGACAGCGTCCAGCGCGTCTGCAACATGGGATAGACATGACTTTCGACTGCGTAGACCGCAGCAATCAGCCAAGCCGTAACCGACATTGCCGGGGCAAAACCAAACCGAGGTTCCTGACCGAACAGACTCAGCGCCAGCAGCAGCCCATGCAGCAACCATGCCAGCCAGACGGCTGCCCGCGCCAACCGTGACCCCAAACGCGCAGCGCCCATCGCTGACACCGAGTACGCCACTGCAGTGGCTACGGCCAACATCAAAACAGTCGGGGAAGCACTGGTTAAAATCATGCCCACAGTTTAGCGTTTTCATCTTGCCGGTTTCAATCGGCATTCAACCAAGGTTGCGTTCCACGCAATACCCCTATGGCTTCCGCTCTCAGCGACAAACTTTCCCGCCTGGTCAAGGAAATTCGCGGTCAGGCACGCATCACCGAGAGCAACGTCACCGACATGTTGCGTGAAGTGCGCATGGCCTTGCTTGAAGCCGACGTCGCCCTGCCGGTCGTTCGGGACTTCATCGCCCGCGTCAAAGACAAGGCGCTCGGCCAGGATGTACTGGGCTCACTCTCACCGGGGCAAGCGCTTGTTGGCATTGTCAGCAAGGAATTGGCAGCCACCATGGGCGAAGGCGTGTCCGACATCAACCTCGCGACGCAGCCGCCAGCGGTGATCCTGATGGCCGGACTGCAGGGCGCGGGCAAGACCACCACGACCGCGAAGCTCGCCAAGTACCTGATCGAAAAGCGCCGCAAAAAGGTTCTGACTGTTTCAGCTGACGTTTACCGCCCTGCGGCGATTGAGCAGTTGAAGATGGTGACGGCGCAGGCCGGGGCCGAATGGTTCGCCAGTACAGCAGATCAGGAGCCTGTCGCCATCGCGCTGGCGGCCCTCGACTATGCACGAAAGCACTTCTTTGACGTCCTGCTGGTGGATACGGCCGGTCGTCTGGCCATCGATGAAGCGCTGATGCGTGAGATCAGCGACCTGCATGCGGCACTCAAGCCCGTGGAAACGCTGTTTGTCGTCGATGCCATGCAAGGCCAGGACGCTATCAACACCGCCAGGGCGTTCAAGGAATCACTGCCCCTGACCGGCATCATCCTGACCAAGCTCGACGGCGACTCGCGCGGCGGTGCTGCCCTGTCCGTGCGTCAAGTCACCGGCGCACCCATCAAGTTTGCCGGTACAAGCGAAAAAATCGACGGCCTCGAAGTATTTGACGCGGAGCGCCACGCAGGACGCATCCTTGGCATGGGCGACATCCTGGCCCTGGTTGAACAGGTAACCGCCGGGGTTGATGTGGCCGCCGCCCAGAAACTGGCGGCCAAAGTAAAGAGTGGCGCCGGCTTTGACCTCAACGACTTTCTGGCACAGATCCAGCAAATGAAGCAAATGGGCGGCCTCTCAAGCCTGATGGACAAAATGCCTGCCGCACTGGCCGCCAAAGCCGGGCAAATGGACATGGGCCGCGCCGAAAAGGACATTCAGCGAAAGCAAGGCATCATCCACAGCATGACCCCCCTGGAACGCCGCAAACCCGAACTCATCAAAGCCACCCGCAAACGCCGCATTGCCGCTGGCGCAGGAGTGCAGGTTCAGGAGGTCAACCGCATGCTCAAGGAATTCGAGCAAATGCAGGACATGATGAAAAAGATGAAGGGCTCGGGAATGATGAAAATGATGAAGCGCATGGGAGGCATGAAGGGCATGCCCAAAATGCCGTTCTGAAACATCCCAAACCACTTCACCTTCATCCCCGGCTGCTTCACTGTCACCCCGGACCACTTCACTGTCATCCCGGCGAAGGCCGGGATCCAGTTCCGCCGCACACTCCTTCCCATGACCTACTTCGTCTACATCATGGCGAGTCAACAAAACGGCACACTGTATGTAGGCGTCACCAACGATTTGGTCCGACGCGTGTTTGAGCACAAGTCCGACGCGGTGGACGGATTCACCAAGCGCTACAAAGTTCACATGCTGGTTTGGTTTGAATCCACCAGTTCCATTGAAGCAGCGATTCTGCGCGAGAAGCAGCTAAAAAACTGGCGACGATCCTGGAAGCTGAATTTGATAGAAAAAGACAATCCGGACTGGAATGACCTCTACGACGGACTGCTTTGACGCATGTGACTGGATTGCGGGTCAAGCCTGCTTTGGACTGCCATGACGCAGGGGACTGGATTGCGGGTCAAGCCCGCAATGACAACACTACTGTCATCCCAACTGCTTCACTGTCATCGCGGCGAAGGCCGGGATCCAGCTACAGTTCCCCGCGCAAGGTGTACGAGCGGGTTTCGGTAATCTTCACCTCAACCAGTTGCCCGATCAGGTCTGCGCTGCCGACAAAATTGACCACCCGGTTGCACTCGGTGCGACCCATCAGCTCTGCCGCATCACGTTTTGAGTGGCCCTCCACCAAAATCCGCTGCCGCGTGCCCACGCGACTCTGACTGATGCGCCCCATGCTGTCATTGATCACGCCTTGCAAATGCTGCAGGCGTCGCAACTTTACTTCGTGGGGCGTTTCATCGGCCAGATTGGCAGCCGGTGTGCCCGGGCGTGGGCTGAAAATAAAACTGAATGAATTGTCAAAACCGACCTCATTGATCAGGCGCATCATCTTCTCGAAGTCTTCTTCTGTTTCGCCCGGAAAGCCAACAATGAAATCACTGCTGAGCGCCATGTCGGGCCGTATCGCGCGCAATTTGCGAACCGTAGACTTGTACTCCATGGCCGTATAGCCACGCTTCATGGCCATCAAAATCCGGTCCGAGCCATGCTGCACCGGCAAGTGCAGATGACTCACCAACTTCGGGATCTTTTCGTAAGCGGCAATCAATGCCGGCGTGAACTCGTTGGGGTGGCTAGTCACGTAGCGTATGCGTTCAACTCCCGGAATCTCGGCCACGTAGTCCAGCAGCGTCGCAAAGTCTGCCAGTGCGCCAGAGGCAGCCATTGCCGCTCGATAGGCGTTCACATTTTGCCCAAGCAAGGTAATCTCTTTCACCCCCTGATCCGCCAGCCCAGCCACCTCTACCAGCACATCCTCGAATGGTCTGGAAACTTCCTCGCCCCGCGTATAGGGCACTACGCAATAGCTGCAATACTTGGAGCAACCCTCCATGATGCTGACAAAGGCACTTGCGCCATCCACACGCGGTGGCGGCAAATGGTCAAACTTTTCAATCTCCGGAAAGCTGATGTCCACCTGCGAACGCCGTTGCGACGCGCAGTCAACCAACATCTGCGGCAACCGATGCAGCGTCTGCGGTCCAAACACCAGGTCCACGTAGGGTGCACGCTCAATGATGGCCGCCCCCTCCTGACTCGCCACACAGCCACCCACGCCAATCAAGGCGCCTCTCTTCTTCAAGTGCTTGACTCGCCCCAAATCCGAAAAGACCTTTTCCTGGGCCTTCTCCCGCACCGAGCAGGTGTTGAACAGAATCAGGTCTGCTTCCTCAACGCTGTCGGTCTGCTCGTAGCCCTGTGCGGCGCGCAGCACATCCACCATCTTGCCCGAGTCGTACTCGTTCATCTGACAACCGAAGGTTTTGATGAAAACTCGTTTGTTCATAATTCAAGACACGACGGGCAGCGGTTCATGGTATGTATCCAGGGGCTGTGATTTCAGAAAGGGGCCGAGTGTAACGCCCAAAAAAAACCCCGCCAAATTGTGACGGGGCATTTTTTGGAGCGCTGGGCGCTCTAGCCGACGCGGTTAACCCCCGCCGGTACCACCTGTAGACGTGACGATCGGGGTTGTGCCCACGGTCTGTCCGCCAATGGTGACTGTACCTGTTGACGACACAACAACCGGCAAGGACACGTTTCCGGACTTGACAGTTCCCAACACCAAATCTGTATTGAGGTTACGCGTCGTACCATCGGCCACTGTGCCGGCGGTTTGCACATCCAGCGCGCAAGGAGTGACGGTTGTTACGGTACCAACTGCCAGCGGTGAAGGCGCAACAAAATCAGACTGCGTAATCGTGAAAATGCATGAGCCAAACGACAGAACACCCTTGGCAGTCTTGCCGGCCGACACAATCGTGGCGATAGGAGCTGCCCCGGTTCCACTCAATACCACGGTCGTGGCAGCTGTGGTGCCAAAGGCTGGCACTGTGGTGTAAGTAAACGTCTGGTTGAGCACGGAAGTAACCACCGCTTGCGCTGCAGCCACTGCAGTGGGTGTGGCGCCGCTGATGGTCGCCGTTGTGGTAGCTGCCGATACTTGCACTGCCGGCGTCGGGCTACCGCCACAGGCAACCAGCACAGCGGCCGCCGCCATGCTGAAAGCCCACTTGGTGGACAGCTTCGATATTCTTAATGTTGATCGCATTTTGATCCCCTGGTTAGAAAGTTTGAGTTTCGCCGCAACATCATAAACAAGTTTTGTCAAACAATCCAATTTTTTTGAAACTGCCGAAAAGTTGGCTATTTGATCAGATAAACTTCCGCTGCAGCAAGGCACCAGGTTCACGCCAATGACGGACCAGGCTTCGCCAGGTCAAGGGAACTGTCATCCATGAAGCGTCAGTCGCATTTTTGAACTAGTTCTGGGGAGCCTACCCCGGAATTGGCTTGCAATTTGCGTACTAGGCTCTTGGCGCCACCGCAATATTGACCTTGAACAAAGTATGATTCTGTTGCCTGCCGATGGCTACACGGCACGGCGGTAGCGTGCCAAAGCCCGCAATGACAAGTCAGAAATCACAGGGTAGCGTCCCCACTAAAATGTGAAAAAAACCACCCCTATGCTGAAATCATTTTTTTGTTCCCGCACCCTGCTTGGCGGTATTGGTTTGCTCTTTGGCTTGGGCGTGATGGCGCAAACGGCGCTGCCGGCCATTAACCTCACCATAGGCGCACCCAGAAGCACCGGCATTACGGCAGCGGGTGCGCCGGGGGCCAATGCTGCGACGGCAGCGGCCGCTGTTGCCACACCTGCACCCGCAGCCAACTCCGCCGCCCCGAACAACACCATCCCCGGCGCAGCACCGCTGCCGGCACCCAGAGCAGACGCCAAACCTGCTGCCAAAGGTAGCGGCCCTGACGCCAAGCCGGATGTCAGATCCGATGCCAAGCCTGACACCAAAGACTCCACCACCGCCGAAGGCGTCAAAGACCCCACGGCCGATGAAATTGAATTCCAGCGCTTTGTCTACAACGCCACCGGCCAAAGCCTAAGGCTCTACGGCTACGATATGTTTGGCCGAGGCAGCTTCGCACCCGTGCAAGCCGCCCCGGTACCGGCTGGCTACATCCTCGGTCCGGGCGACGAACTGGTGGTGCAGGTCAATGGCCTTTATGAGGTCAATGAACGTCTGGTTATTGACCGTGATGGCCGCGTTCTGGTACCCAAAATAGGACCCGTCAACTTGGCTGGCGTCGCGCTTAACAACGCCGAAAAGGTGCTTGCCAGCCACATCGGTAAGGTCTATCGCAACTTTACCGTCAGCGTCACCATGGGGCGCCTGCGCTCCATCGAGGTTTTTGTGGTTGGCCAGGCACGTAGGCCCGGCAAACACCTGGTCAGCAGTCTCTCAAGCCTCATCAACGCCCTGTTTGAGACCGGTGGCCCCAGCAGCAATGGCAGCTTACGCACAGTCAAACTGCACCGCGGCGGCAAAACCGTCGCCACAGTGGACTTGTATGACTTCCTGGCAAAGGGCGAAAACCGCGCCGACGTACAGTTGCTGGCAGGCGACATTATTTACATCCCACCCGCCGGTGCCCGCGCCGCCCTGTTGGGCACCATCAATGCACCCGCCATCTACGAGCTGCACAACAACGAAACCATCAATCAAATCCTCAATATGTCAGGCGGCCTGCCCACCTTGGCAGCACCCCAAAAAGCCCAGCTAGAGCGCGTTGACGCCAAGCGCGACATTGCCCGCTACGTAGAAGACTTTGCGCTGGACGCCAAAGGCCTGAGCCAAGTGCTCAAGGGCGGCGACATTTTGACGGTGTTCCAGATCAGCCCGCAAATCGCCAACGTGGTTACCTTGCGCGGCAATGTGGCGTCGCCCATGCGCTACCCGTTCCAAGCGGGCATGAAGATTTCAGACCTGATCCCGGATGTAAGCGCCCTGATTCAGCCCGACTACTACACCCGAAAAAACAACATGGTGCAAAACGAGTCGGCAAGACAGGTCTCCGTCGAGCGGGCCATCAACAGCATCAAAAACCTGCTTGAAGAAATCAACTGGGACTACGCCGTTATTGAACGGCTGGACGCCAAAGAGGTGCGCAGTGTTCTGATTCCATTCAGCCTTGCCAAGGCCATCAAGGAACGAGACCCAGCCAACAACCTGAGCCTGATGCCTGGCGATGTGGTCACCATCTTTAGTGTCAACGACCTGGCGGTACCGGCAGAAAAGCGCACCCAGTATGCGCGCCTTAGCGGCGAAGTCATGACCCCGGGGGTGTATCAAATCCAGCCGGGCGAGACCTTGCCGGAGCTTATCCGACGCGCTGGCGGCCTGAGCCACAACGCCTTTGTTTACGGCATGGTGTTTAGCCGCGAGTCCACCCGCGCGCAACAGCAAGAAAACCTGAACAAGTCCATCCGTCGGCTTGAAGCAGAAATCAACTCGCAAACCGCCACCGCCTTGCAAAATGCAGTGGATACAGAAAAAGGCACTGCACTGCAAACCCAGATTGCCGGCCAAAGGCTCTTGCTAAGCCGCCTGCAAGGCCTTAAAGCCAGTGGCCGCATAGCACTCGAATTGGATGCCGAAAACCCGGCACCGCCCCCCATCATTCTGGAAGACGGCGACAGCATCAGCGTGCCGCAGCGGCCCAGTACCAGAATCTCACCGACCACGCCCTTGCAGAACGTGAACAGCGACGTGCCCAGCAAGTCCACATCATCGGTGAAAACCCGCAAGGCACCGCCAACCCCAGCATGACGGTCGGGCAGATTGACCTCGGGATCGCGGCGAAACA
>CAIYMN010000325.1 GCA_903927295.1 uncultured beta proteobacterium
CCACAGCCGGGTTGAAATTGCGCGCCGTGCGCCGGAAAATCAGGTTGCCACTCTTGTCGGCCTTCCAGGCCTTGACCAGGGACACCTCGGGCACCAGCGCCTTTTCCATGATGTACTGATGGCCGTCGAACTCGCGCGTTTCCTTGCCTTCGGCGATCAGGGTACCAACGCCGGTCCGGACATAAAACGCCGGAATGCCGGCACCGCCAGCACGCAGCTTTTCAGCCAGCGTTCCTTGTGGCGTGAATTCCAGCTTGAGTTCGCCGGACAGGAACTGGCGCTCGAACTCCTTGTTCTCGCCAACGTAGCTTGAAATCATCTTGGTGATCTGGCGTGTCTCAAGCAGTTTGCCCAGACCAAAGCCGTCGACGCCAGCGTTGTTGGAAATAACTGTCAGGTTCTTCACTCCGGACGCACACAGGGCATCGATCAGGGCCTCCGGTATTCCGCACAGACCAAAGCCGCCCACTGCCAGCAACTGGTCGTCCTTGACGATGCCTTGCAGCGCCGCGGCCGCACTGGGGTAAATTTTGTTCACTTGATGAGCTCCTTTGAAACAAGCATTGGCGTAGGATACTACCTATTTAGATACGTAGTTCTTCGTAATGGACATCGATTACCGAGTCGCCTTCGATCTGGCACCCGTCGGCCTCATTCTCTCGCGCAACCGCGCCATCGTGGACTGCAACCGTCACGTCTGCGAGATGTTTGGCGCTTCTCGCGAGTTGCTGGTCGGCGCATCGTTTCAGGTGCTGTACCCAAGCGCTGACGAATTTGAACGCACGGGTTCGCGCATTGCTCCCATTCTCAATCGCAGCGGCACCTACGCCGATGACCGCATCATGAAGCGCGCCAATGGTGAAACCTTCTGGTGTCATATCACGGGCAGAACGCTGAACCAGAGCACGCCCCACGAGGCCGGAATCTGGAGCTTTGAGGACTTGAGTTCGCGCCGCCCGGTCAAGGCAGAACTGACGGCTCGGGAGCGCGAGGTCGCTGCGCACCTGATGGATGGGCTGACCTCCAAGGAAATCGGCAAAGCCCTGACCATCAGCCATCGCACGGTTGAAATTTACCGGGCCCGCCTGATGCGCAAGTACAAGGCCTCCAACACTGGTGATCTGGTACATCGCTTGATGGCCGGCGGCTAGACCAAGGTCGAAAAGGCATTACACTTTGCGATCAAATTTCGATTCATCGATTCAAGCTTTATCAACAAAACCGGAGAAAGTCATGACCAATCGTCGCGAATTTATCGTTCAATTCAGCCTGGGCAGCGGCGTGCTGGCCAGTGGCCGCGCTTTTGCGGCGGAAGCCGCGCCGCTCGACGAGAAGGACGCCACAGCGCTTGCGCTTGGCTATGTGGCAGACGCAGCCAAGGTCAACAAAGCCAAGTACACCAAGTGGGCCGCGGACCAGAAATGCGCCAACTGTCAGCTCTACACCGGAAAACCAGCAGATGCCAATGGCCCCTGCGCTGTGTTTGGCAACAAAATGGTGCCGGCCAAAGCCTGGTGCAGTAGCTGGGTGAAGAAGGTTTGAATCTGCTAAAACAGTTCTTCGACTTTCAGCAGGGTTAACAGCCCCATCAAGGCAAAGATACCGGCAGCGACGCTGTGTACCAGCTTCATCGGTATCTTTCTCGAGAATTGATTGCCCACAATAACGGCGGGCACGTCAGCAAGCAACATTCCCAGCGTCGTTCCTGCAATCACCCGCACCGGCTCACCATAGTGGGCGGCCAGAGCGACGGTGGCAATCTGATTTGCCCAGCTTCAGGCCAAAAAGTTCTGCTACAGTATGTCAGCGGTATCTGATCCAAGGGGGGCAGAGTGACTCTGGGTACGTAGGGCTGCTTCAGACTGGGCAGTACGGCATCGTTATTACGGAATGTACATCTTCATTCATTTAAGGAGCAGATACCATGAAATACGGGAAAAAAATGGGTTTTGACGGGGCTAGTAGTCGCAGCAATGCCGGCGGCGTGGGGCGACGGGCCACGCGATGCCCCCGGGTCACGCAGTCCGAAAGCGAAAGAAGAGGCCGAAAGAAGAGCGTACTGCCAGGCAGAGCAAGCCAAGCTTAAGGCAACGGTCGATAACTGCGTTCGAAACCCGCCCGCTGAATTTAAAGGCATGAAACCCGCGGCTCTCAGTCAGCAGTGCGGATTGCGATACGCTGGAATGGGCGTGCCAACATGCGGGCTGGATCAGGCCCCATAAGTAGAAACCCGGCAGGAGGTGGAACGGCGCCCCCGATCGCCGCCTAGTATACGAGCAAGGTCGGCGGGCGGGTGGAACAGTGATGTGACGCAAAGGAGTGGTACACCCAGTACGACAGGAGGGAGAAGGCCACAGGAGGCGGTCGCGAGGGCGCCATGAAGACGGCGAGCACGTTCAAGTAGCCGGGGGTCAGATCTGTCTTGACCATCGAGCTTGGCCGCCCACGCCTGTGCCTGGGACTGCAGGGCTGCAATACGCTCCTGGCGCAATTGTGTCTGCTCCTTGGCCCTTCGTGGGTTGTGTGCCACCACCAAGCGCAAGTCATGCCAAGACGTCTCTTCAACAATCTCTTGCTCAGCCGTGATGGTTTTGGCTTGGAAGCCCTGCAAGACCTCTACAAATTCACCGTAGCGCCGACCCGGCACCGCCAGAATGAAACCGAGGGCTTGCCCACTGGGCAATCTGATCTTGCCCAACTCGTCTGGGTTTTGTCCCCAATTTCCGCCAGTGCGACAACACCGGTTGAGACGAGAAGAGCTTCCATGCGAAATTGGGTAAAGTCGCTAATGTATCCGCGCTTCAAATCAAGGCTGCCAAAATGACGCAAGATGATGAGCTTCTTGCCCTGAAAGGAAACAGATGGACCGCTACCCCGCACCAGAACTCAAAGACCTGCCCGAGGACATTCGGCTGCGCGTGCTTGAAGTGCAGGAAAAAGCGGGCTTTGTGCCCAATGTCTTTCTTGCGCTGGCGCGACGGCCACCGGAATGGCGTGCCTTTTTTGCCTACCACGACGCCTTGATGTTCAAGGAGTCGGGGCTGAGCAAGGGCGACCGCGAGATGATTGTCACCACCACCAGCGCTGCCAACAAATGCCTTTATTGCGTCGTGGCGCACGGCGCCATCCTGCGCATTTACGAGAAGAAGCCGCTGGTCGCCGATCAGGTTGCCGTGAACTACCGAAAGGCGGACATCACGCCGCGCCAGCGCGCCATGCTCGACTTTGCGATGAAGGTCTGCCTGAAGTCCGACGAGATCGGCGAGGCGGACTTCACTGCCTTGCAGGCACATGGTTTCAGCGATGAGGATGCCTGGGACATTGCCGCCATCACAGCATTCTTTGGTTTGTCCAACCGCATGGCCTCGTTCAGCAACATGCTGCCCAATCCGGAGTTCTACTTGATGGGCAGGGTGACCAAGCCCAAGAGCTGACACCGGTCCGGGTATGCTTGCAACCTATGTACTCGCACCATTTCGGCCTGACGCAGGACCCGTTTTCGATAGCACCCGATCCGCGCTACCTGTTCATGAGCGAGCGGCACCGCGAAGCGTTGGCGCATCTGCTTTACGGCGTCGCCGGCTCGGGCGGCAAGGCCGGCGGTAGCGGCGGTGGCTTCGTCCTGCTCACAGGCGATATAGGCACCGGCAAGACCACCATCTGCCGCTGCTTCCTGGAGCAGATTCCGCAAGGGTGTCATGTTGCCTACATCTTCAACCCCAAGCTCACCGTCACGGAATTGCTGCAGTCGATCTGCGAGGAATTCCACATCGGATTGACGCCTGTGGCGCCGACCCCACCCACGGTCAAGGACTACATTGATGCACTGAACAATTTCCTGCTGGCGGGCCATGCCGCTGGACAAAGCAGCGTGCTGATCATTGACGAGGCCCAAAACCTCGCGCCCGACGTACTTGAACAGCTGCGCCTGCTCACCAATCTGGAAACCCGTGAACGAAAACTCCTGCAGATCGTGCTGATTGGTCAGCCCGAACTGCGCGCCATGCTGGCGCGGCCCGAACTGGAGCAGTTGGCGCAGCGTGTCATCGCCCGATTTCACCTCGACGCCCTGACCATGGCGGAAAGCACGCAGTACATTGCCCATCGGCTCGCGGTGGCAGGTCTGACCGGTCCGTCGCCATTTGACAGCAAGGCTTTGCAACGCATCCACCGACTGGCCCACGGTGTGCCACGGCGCATCAACCTGCTGTCTGGTCGCGCCTTGCTGGGCGCATGGGCCCATGGTCAGCACCGCGTTGACCGCGCCGTGGTCGACAAAGCCGCAGTCGAAGTGTTTGGTCCGGCAACTGCAGCTGACTCTGGCAAACGCGGCGGCGCTTTCTACCTGGCGCTGGCACTGCTCTTGCTGGCGGTCGCTGCGTTGAGTGCGGCCCTGTACGCACCGATGTCGCAGACACGGCAGATCCTCGCGCGACCAGCATCCGCCGCTGCACCTGCCTTCGGCGCCAGCGCAACACGACCCCTGGCCGGCGCATCTTCAACCAATGCGCTCGAGACACGCCTGGCGCCCCTGCCCGTGGAGGCGCTGGACCCCTTGCTGGCCCAACTGCCGCTTGACATCAACGTCGCCTGGCAGGCACTGGGCGCCAGCTGGAAACTGCCTCCCACGGAGGGCGATCCGTGCCGCACGGCCAATCAACAAAAACTTCAGTGCTATCGCGCCGCCAACCTCAGCCTGCCGCAATTGCGTCAGCTGAACCGCCCCGGCATTCTGACCTTGCACGTCAACGCGGCGCGGCCCCAGTACGCGCTGTTGGTCGGTCTGGGCGAGCAAGCCGCAACGCTGCGGCTGGCCGACGGCCTGCACAGGGTCACACTGGTTTCTCTGGGCCGTTGGTGGAGAGGCGATTTTGGGACCTACTGGCAAGTGCCCCCTGATTACCGGCCCGACCTGCGCGATGGCAGCAGCGGCGCCGCCATTGCACATCTGGCAAGGCAGCTCGATCTGCTTGAGGCCACCCCGGCACCTGCGCCTGGGGCCGGTGCCAGGGTGCTGGATATGGCCTTGCGCGAGCGCGTTCGCACCTTCCAGCGCTCCCAGGGACTCAAAGCCGACGGGCAACCCGGGCCCATGACCTTCATGCAACTCGACAGCGCTACCGGAACCAACCCCGTGCGGCTGCAATCCGAGCCACGATAAGACCATGTCCTACATCCTCGATGCACTTAAACGGGCCGATGCCGAACGCGATCGTGGCGTGGTGCCCGGTCTGTATGCGCGCCAGTTGGCAGGATCTGGCGCGATGACACGCTCTTCGGGTCGCAAACTGCTGATCGTTGCCAGCGCTAGCGCGTTGCTGCTGGGTGCACTGGCACTTGCGGTTTGGCTCTGGCGTGCCGCGTCTGAATCAGCGCCGCGCCTTGTGCCGGCTCAGACCGTGGCGACGCCGGCACACATGCCGCCCGCCGGCCCCGCATTGGCAGCCGCAATTTCACAGGAAGTCGCCCCGACAGCGCCGACCGCTTCTGCACCATCCGTGCCAGCGCCGGCCACAGCAAGACCGACGACGCCAAGTTCACCGCCGGCGGCGGTGGCCCCACCCTCCCAGGCGCCGAAGACCACAGCCAGCGCGCCACCCGCACCTGCGCCTGCGGTTGCGCTGCTCGCGGAGCTCTCAGACGATTTTCGCCGTCAGATTCCAGCCCTGACCATTACC
This sequence comes from uncultured beta proteobacterium, assembly GCA_903927295.1. Lineage (GTDB taxonomy): Bacteria > Pseudomonadota > Gammaproteobacteria > Burkholderiales > Burkholderiaceae_C > Rhodoferax. The sequence goes on from CAIYMN010000325.1 coordinate 5,679, forward strand.
GGTGCCGTCTATTCAGACAATCCGGGTCAGCGCCTGTTGCTGGTCAATAACCAGGTCTTGCCACAGGGCAGTCTGGCCGCACCCGAAGTAACGCTCGAAGAAATAGGCGCCAAAAGCTCGATCTTCAGCTTCCGTGGCAACCGGTTTCGGCTACCGCACTAGCTTCGCGGCCTGATCCGGACTACAAGATCAACTCACGATCTGCCGCATCCACTCGGGTAGCGTTTTGGCCTTTTGAGTCGGGAAGTCAACCCAGATCGTGGTGGCACCACCAGCGGCATAAATCACGCCAGGCTGATCCAGCCTCTCCATCGTGCCCCAGGTCTCGAAGGTCGTACGTACCGGGTCGCTCACATACATTTTCATCAGCACCTGACCCGGGTACTCCAGCTGTTTGTAGAAGTTGCAGAAAGCGTTGACGATCACCGGGCCTTCACCCTGCGCGTCCGGCTTGCAACCGATGGACTGCATCCAGTCAATGCGACAGGTCTCAAGGTAGCGGAAGTAGCTGGTGTTATTGAGGTGATTCATGGCATCCATATCGCCCCAGCGAATGGGAATCTGCATCTCGTAGACCAGTTTCTTGCGGTCTGGAATTTCAATCTTCATCACGCACCAAAGCCATCGTCGGCAGAGATCACGGCGCCATTGATAAAGTGGCTTTCGTTGGAACACAGCATTACCAACAGCGCGTCCAGATCCCTGGCCTGACCAACGCGCTTGCGTGGCATCATTTGCATGAGCTTCTTGCCCTGCTCTGTCTGCCAATGCCGGTGATTGATTTCGGTATCAATGTAACCCGGACAAATGGCGTTGACATTGATACCGAACTTTCCCCATTCCAGCGCCATCGCCTTGGTCATTTGCACGACGGCCGCCTTGCTCATGCAATAGACGCCAATTTGCGGCAACACACGCAAGCCCGCCATCGAGGCGATGTTGACGATGCGTCCTCCGGTGTACGTGCCCGGCGCCGCTCCCTTTGCGCGCGCGAGCATGCGCTTGCCGACCTCCTGCGCAACAAAAAACGCCCCCTTGACATTGGTATTGAACATGAAGTCAAAGTCCTCCTCAGCCACATCCTGGATTCGCTGAGTGGTACTGACACCCGAGTTGTTGATCAGGATGTCAATCGAGCCGACTTCTGTTTCCGCGTGGGCCACCGCTGACTTGATGGAGTCCAGACTGGTCACGTCAAGCTCTGTCACATGGGCGTCACCGCCTTCACCCTCAATCTCTGCACGCAAATCCTTGAGCTTGTCCATGCGCCGACTCGCCAGCACCACCGCCGCACCGGCACTCGACAGGGTTCTGGCAAACTGGGCACCCAGGCCGCTGGAGGCTCCGGTAATGAAGGCCACGCGGCCCGAGAGATCGATGCTGTATGCCATTTGAAAAGCTCCGTGAGTAGAAGAAACGATCCTTCGATTATGTCGATTGAACGCATAAAATCAGTCTCGCGTTCGACAATCAACGGCCGCGGTCCTGTTTCCAGCACCATGCCGCCATTATCAGATGAGTTAAACCATGACAAACCAGGAAATTCTGAATCAGTTCGGCCCACGTGAAGCAATGGAGTATGACGTTGTTGTTGTCGGTGGCGGCCCCGGCGGCCTCTCCACGGCCATTCGTCTGAAGCAACTCGCAGCTGAAAAGGGCCAGGACGTCTCGGTCGTTGTGCTGGAGAAAGGCGCGGAACCGGGAGCCCACATTCTGTCGGGTGCGGTGCTCGATCCGATTTCACTCAATGAATTGTTTCCTGACTGGAAGGCCCTGGGGGCGCCGCTTCATCAACCAGTCACCGATGAAGCGATGATGTTTCTGAGCGAAACAACGGGCTACCGCACACCCAACTTCCTGCTGCCACAATGCAGCCAGAATCACGGCAACTACGTCATCAGTCTGGGTGCCTTGACGCGCTGGCTGGCAACCCAGGCCGAAAGCCTTGGAGTTGAAATTTTCCCAGGCTTTGCGGCCGCAGAAGTCCTTTACAACGACGCCGGTGCGGTGCGGGGTGTGGCCACGGGAAATCTGGGTGTGCAAAAGGACGGCGAGCCGGGCGAGAACTTCCAGATCGGCATGGAGTTGCTGGCGAAGTACACCATTTTTGCCGAAGGCTCGCGCGGCCACCTCGGTCGCCAACTGATTGCCAAATTCAAGCTCGACGAGGGCTGCGACCCGCAGTCCTATGGCCTGGGCATCAAGGAATTGTGGGAAATCGATCCGGCGCGGCATGAGCCCGGTCTGGTGGTGCATACGGCCGGCTGGCCGATGAATGACAGCACCTATGGCGGCTCCTTCCTGTACCACATGGAAGACAACAAGATCGCCCTGGGTTTCATCACGGGACTGAACTACGCCAACCCCTACCTCAGCCCGTTTGAAGAATTCCAGCGCTGGAAGACCCACCCCAACATCCGCTACTACCTCGAAGGCGAAGACAAGGGTCTCAAGCCAGCCAAGCGACTCGCTTACGGCGCGCGCGCCATCACCGCTGGCGGCATCATGTCACTGCCCAAGACCGTATTTGCCGGCGGTGCCCTGATCGGTTGTGATGCCGGTTTCCTGAACGTGAGCCGTATCAAGGGCAGCCACACTGCCATGAAGTCCGGCATGCTGGCCGCTGAAGCCGCGTACGAAGCCGTCACCGGCGGGCGTCAGCACGATGAGTTGAGTGCCTATCCGCAAGCGTTCCGCAACAGTTGGCTCCACACGGAACTGAACAAGTCGCGCAACTTCAAGGCCTGGTTCAAGTATGGCCTGACCGTGGGCTCGCTGATGAACGGCTTTGAGCAGTTTGGCCTGAAGGGCAATATGCCGTGGACCATCCATCGCGACAAGCCTGACCATGCCTATCTCAAGCCGGCAGCCGAGTGCACCCCCATCAACTATCCCAAACCCGATGGCAAGCTGACCTTTGACCGCCTCTCCAGCGTTTACATCAGCAACGTCAATCATGAAGAAAATCAGCCGGCGCACCTGACGCTCAAGGACGCCAGTGTGCCCGTGGCCATCAATCTGCAGAAGTTTGCCGGCCCGGAGGCGCGCTACTGCCCGGCCGGTGTTTATGAGTTCATGAAGAACGACGACGGTACAGACCGACTGCAGATCAATGCTGCCAACTGCGTGCACTGCAAGACCTGCGACATCAAGGACCCGACACAAAACATTGTCTGGGTCACGCCTGAGGGCGGTGGCGGCCCGAACTACGCTGGCATGTAAGCCATGCAGATCGTTATCACGGGTGGCGCCGGTTTCCTTGGCGTTCGCCTGGCGCGCACCCTGCTTGGGCTCGGACAACTGGCCCGCGCCGGCGCAGCGCCTGTGCCGATCACCCGATTGACGCTGGTGGATCGCGTCGCACCCCCGGATGAGCTGCTGAATGACGCACGCGTAACTGCGGTCACTGGCGAACTCAATGCACTGCTGCTGGACGAGGGTGGAGCGTCAGCGGTGCTGAACCCGCAGACCGCCATTGTTTTTCATCTGGCCGCAGCCGTCAGCGGCGAATGCGAAGCCGATTTTGATCTTGGCATGCGCAGCAACCTTGACGCCACACGCGCTCTGCTGGACGCCTGCCGCGCTCTGAACGGTCGACCCATGCTGGTGTTTGCCAGTTCGCTCGCCGTCTTCGGTAACTCGCCTGAGCAGCCTCTGCCCGCAACGATAGAGGACAACACCCTGCCAACACCGCAGAACAGCTACGGCTGTCAAAAATTCATGGCGGAGCAACTGGTGGCCGACTGCACCCGCAAGGGCTTCATCCAGGGCCGCAATGTGCGGCTTATGACGGTCAGCGTGCGCCCCGGCAAACCCAATGGTGCGGCTTCAAGCTTCCTGAGTGGCATGATCCGCGAGCCACTGGCTGGCGTGCGCGCCGTCTGCCCGGTACCCCCTGAGACGGCCGTTGCCCTGTCGTCACCGGCGCGCACCGTCGAGGGTCTGCTCTGCGCCGCACAAACTTCAGACGCTGATTGGGGAGCACGCAGCGCCGTCAATTTACCCTCCATCCAGACCACGGCCGGGGCGATGGCCGAGGCACTGTGCCGCGTCGCGGGCCAAGCCGCGACCAACCTGATTGACTGGACACCCGATCCGGCGATCGCCAGAATCGTGACCAACTGGCCGGCGCAGATTCGTGCGACCCGCGCTGCGCGACTTGGTTTACTGGCTGACACAGATTTTGAGGCCATCATCCGCGACTATGTGCGCGAAAACCCCAATGCGGTCAAGCTCCCTATCTCTGCATAATGCGGAGTCGACTAATTTAAGGACCTCCATGAAGCTTTCCAAGTTATTTTTGAGCCTGGCACTGGCCGCCGGTCTGGTCGCGTCCGCATCGGCGCAGACCAAAATGAAGATCAGCATCTCGACCGCTCAGAATTCGCACCAGGGCGTGGCGATTGACGTCTTCGCCAAGGAAGTGGAAAAACGCACTGCCGGACGCTACAAGATCGAAACTTTTTACAACGCATCACTGGGTAGCGAGCGCGAGTCCATTGAATCGGTTCAACTCGGCACACAGGAATTGACCTTTTCCTCAACTGGACCCGTACCCAATTTTGTGCCCGACGCCAAAATTCTTGACATCCCCTTCCTGTTCCGCGACAAGGCACATGCCCGCGCCGTGCTGGACGGCCCCATCGGGCAGGAAATGCTGGGCAAATTTGACTCCAAGGGCTTCAAGGCGCTCTCCTGGGCCGAGAACGGCTTTCGCCACATGACCAACAGCAAGCGCGCTGTTAACTCACCGGATGATCTCAAGGGTCTGAAGATGCGCACCATGGAAAACCCGGTGCACGTGGCTGCCTACAAGGGCTTCGGCATTGTGACCACACCGATGGCTTTTGCTGAAGTCTTCACGGCGTTGCAGCAAGGCACCGTGGATGGGCAGGAGAATCCGCTGTCTGTCATCATGTCGGCCAAGTTTGACCAGGTGCAAAAATACCTTACCCTGACCGGCCACGTCTATTCACCCTGCATCTTCCTGATGAACAAGGCCTCGTTTGACAAACTCTCGGCAGCCGACAAACAGGCTTTCCTGGATGCTGCCAAAGAAGGAACCAAAGCGAACCGTGCACGTGTTGACACCGATGACGCCAGTGGTGTAGCCGACTTGCGCGCCAAGGGTATGAGCGTGGTCGACAACGTTGACAAGGCCAAGTTTGTTGCCGCACTCGGCCCGGTGAATGCCGAGTTCGAGAAGCAGTTTGGCAAGGCCAACATCGACAAGATCCGCAATTTCAAATAAGCGTCCATAACGTTCGATGCTACTGATCCGGTAGCCGTCAACGCCCGCCGAGCAAGAGCGACGGGCGTTTTTCATTCCTGCACCCAAGGGATTGCCCATGAAGAAGACCTTTCTTGCTATCGAGCACTACACGACGGGCTTTGCCATGCTGATGGCCTGCGCCATGATGAGCCTGGCGGCCAGTCTGGGTCTGTTCCAGATTGTCATGCGCTTTGTGTTCGAGGAACCGGCTGAATGGACCGAGGTACTGATCCGCTTCAGCCTGATCTGGATGGTCTTCATGGGCATCCCCGCCGCCTTTCGGCTTGGTGCCATGGTCAGTGTGGACGTGGTTTACCGCTGGAGCCCACCGCGCATCAAGCGCGCACTCGACTGGTTTGTCAGTGCCG
>CAIYMN010000326.1 GCA_903927295.1 uncultured beta proteobacterium
ACGCGAAGCAGAGATCAATACCTACCTGAAGGACTCGAAAGATTTGAAAGCGGTCAAGCTCTTGTTCGTGGGTGACTCCATCACCGATTTCTGGCTGCTTGACGACAACCCCTGGGTCAGTGGGCAAAAGTATGGGCGCGCGGTCTGGGATGAATCGTTTGGCAAGCCCAACTCAGAAAACTTTGGACTGAATATCGGAATTTCTGGCGACCGCATTGAGCATGTCCTGTACCGCATCCTGCCAAAGGCAAGCGGCGGAATCGGACAACTGGATTCGCCCGACCTGAATCCGGAATTCATCGTGGCGCTGATCGGCATCAATAACACCTGGGCCGAAGAAAAACCGGTCACCGACAGCGTCTTTGAGGGTGTTCGCGCGGTGCTTACTGCCTTGCATGAACGCAAGCCCAAAGCACGCATCATCTTGCAGACTCTGTTACCCACCAATGACGAGGTGAAGAACCGCGAGGTGGTTCGCCCTGTCAACCAGCGCTTTCGACAACTGGTTGCCAGTCCACCGTTTTCGGCTTTCATCTCTTTGCTGGATCTGTATCCTGCTTTTGTCGATGGCTCAGGCGCGCAGGTCTCCGGATACTTCACCGATGGCCTGCATCCCAATGTGAAAGGGTACCGGGTCTGGCGGGATCGGCTTGTTCCCTTCCTGCAACAAGCGCGCAACCTGGCGGCAAGCTCCATGCCGGGCCAGACTGAGCCACTGGGGTCGCGGACGCAGCCGACCGTCAGTGTGGGTCGCATCGAGCGCCTCGACAGCTTTCCTTCCCGCTACGTTCAAGCCCGCCCGATTGATGTCTGGTTACCCAGCGACTACAGCCCCCAGAAACGCTACGCCGTGCTCTATATGCACGATGGCCAGGGCCTGTTTGACGCCAAGCTGACCTGGAACAAGCAGGCGTGGAATGTGCATCTGGCGCTGGCAAAACTGATGCAGGACGGCAAGGTGCAGGACACCATCGTGGTGGGCATACCCAACGGCGGCAGGCACCGCTACAGCGAGTACTACCCCGACAAGTACCTGGCGCTCGCACCACCCGACGTGCGCTCAGATTATGTGCACCGCGCCCAAGCGGACAAGTCTCTGTCCGAAGCCTACTTGCGCTTCATTGTGGAAGAGCTCAAACCTGCCATCGACCAGCGCTACGCCACGCTGCGCGAGCCAGCAGGTACCTTCATCATGGGCTCCAGCATGGGCGGCATGATTTCCATCTATGCTTTGTGCGAATACCCTCAGGTGTTTGGCGGGGCGGCCGCTTTGTCCACTCATTGGGTCGGGCGACCCAGCAACTGGGGCACGCCGGACACACTTCAAAATGCCAGCCTGCCCTTGGCAGCCTTCAATTACCTGCGAGACCACCTGCCCAAGGCCAATACGCGCCGCTTTTACATGGACCACGGCACCACTGGGCTGGATGCCATCTATGGAATTCACCAGGCAGTGGTCGACGAAATCGGGCGGGACATGGGCTACGACGCAGCCCATTGGCAAAGCCGCATTTTTGCCGGTGCCGGACACACCGAAGCCGATTGGTCGGCCCGTGTGGAGATTCCGCTGAGCTTCTTGCTGGCAAAGCCGTAAGCGGCAGGCGCGTGCTGGCGACGGCCAGTTATGCAGTTGGCCGATTTGATAGACAAACCAGCGACAAGTTTCGGGCGATCACTTCACGGTTGTCACTGGCTGTTGACGACCAGGAGCCGGTGCTCCCGGGTGGCAGCTTTCAGCTACCCTGTCATTGGGTTGACTGGCTGAGGCTAAAGTGGAGCGATGTCATCCAGTCTGCACGTCTTTCTGGAGCGGTGATCGTGGTTTACTTACCGTATGAAAGTCGTGAAACCCGCACTGCATACGGTTTGGCGGAGAATTCAGTGCCGATGTTCGGGCGATAAAATCCCGGCGCTTAATATTTAGTTGGCCTTCAAAGGACCGTCATGAAAGCGTCTGTCTATAAAAGCCTTTTCGATGCTAAGCAGAGGCTTGTATGAGCCGTTGATTGAAAGGCCAAGTGAAAGACTTCATTCCAGAAGGGATGTACGCTGAAATCGGCGAATTTTACAAAGCATACATACCAATGCGAGCAGAGAGCAGTCGAGGAGGTATCCAGTGAATCAAATATCGAACAATTTGGCCAAAAAACATGACATTGAGCCAGGCTGGCCATTTGCCAAGGTTTTTGAGGTTCGTTGGGGCGAGGTTGATGCCTATCAGCACACTGGAAATTTGACATACTTGATATGGTGCGAGGAGGTTCGCAACGCCTATCTTGCTGAAGCTGGATTTCCTGTTGGGGACCCTTCTGATCCGGGGCCGGTAATCAGGGAAGTAGGGTGCACCTACGAGCATCCCTGGTCGATGTCAACTATCCTGACCGCTCGGCGACAACTATCCTGGCCGGTGGAAGCGGGGAATGAATTCGGTTGTTTATTTGGTTGTTCGAGCCTTTCGCGCAGGTGGGGCATGCCCCTCCTGCGCGGCGCGCCGGCGGTAGCTCTCTACGTTCATCTCCAGAATGGTTGAGTGATGGACC
>CAIYMN010000327.1 GCA_903927295.1 uncultured beta proteobacterium
CTGATCAGTTGGGGACAGAGCTGGCTCGCTGCGCGTAGCTGCGGTCTGTCCCGCAAACTCTCAGGATCAGGCTGCAGTCAACCAGTAACCCGCATTAAAGGGGCTGCTCATGCGCAGCGCCAGGGGCGATATGTCCAACAGCTTGTCGGTCGGCATTTTCTCGCCGGAATCAACTGTGAGTTCAATGCCTGAGACAACGTGGCCACCTGCATCGGTTTCTTTTGCCTCGTTCGCCCGTTCTGCTTGGCTGGTGTGTGCAGAACGGGCTACAGAAAAGAATAGAAACATCGGAACGGAATCTTTCGATCGCCCCAGTAATCGGCAGCGTCACGGAAGATATCAAGCAATTGCTCACGCGCCTCCTTGTCGAACTTGGTGTTGGCCGGAATGTGTTCCAGAACCACGATAAAGCCTGGCTGTGGCCCTGACTTGTGTACCGGATCGGTCATGCTGTCGTAAAGCGCGTCAAAATTTTTCCCGACGTGGACCGAAAGCATGAATTGCTGTCCGATCAGGTCCAGCACGTCCTGTTTGGTCTGGGCGTTGGCCAGATTGGCATACAGGAAGTGTTGATTCAGGGCCTGCGCCGCATCCTGCAATTCCTGCACCCTGAAGGCTCGAATCGACTGGACGATATTGGGCCGAATGCTGCGCAATGGCACATCTGCCACTGCACTTGGTGCCGCTGGTGTTTCTAAGGTAAGTGACATATTCATTCCTGCTTCACTCTGCAAAACAATAAAAACTAGGGAACGATCCTGCGGAAGCTCGCATAGTGATCGTCCGTGTAATAACATGCGTCGGGCCTGCTCGTTGCTCCCCCGCAGACAATGCGCCGGGCGCCCCGGTCGCGTGAACCCGGCGTTGCGACGGTGTACTCTCGGTAGTAGCCGCGCTTCTGCAAGGGCAGCAAACGCTCACGGTTTCCAAACACCATGCCGTCCTTCTCATGTGCAAACGGCCCCCCCTGATGGATCAGCCTGTAAGTTTGCACGGCTGGCTCTGGCAAAGCAGATCCCGAAACCGTGGCTGCAACTTTCGCGACGCCAAGCCCTTCAGCCTGAACCCCAGCAACTACAAGGCAGATCAAAAGCGAAAAGCCAGTAAGTACTAACTTGAAGCTTTTTGAGCCGTACATGGAAATTACACTTCTCGCAACACTCCGGGTTAACCCCGGAAATTCATAGGCCCTAGTGTCGCGTATCTGGCCGAAAAAAGCAAGTCGCTGCCTAATAAGTAGGCAGTAAAGTCTTTTAAAGATTTTTGAGAGTTTGCGCTAACTTAGCTTGAAACAATTAGCGGGTCGCATTTGCGTCGGCTACCGTGAGTGCTGTCATGTTAACGATTCGCCGGACCGTCGCGCTGGCAGTCAAAATGTGCACTGGTTTGGCCGCGCCGAGCAGCACTGGGCCAATGGCAATATTGCCGCCGGCAGCGGTCTTGAGCAGGTTGTAGGCAATATTGGCGGCGTCAATATTGGGCAGAACCAGCAGGTTGGCGTCGCCGTTGAGGGTGCTGTTGGGCATCATTGCGGCACGCGCATGGCCGTCGAGTGCCACGTCACCATGCATTTCGCCGTCGACCTCAAGCCACGGGGCCTGGGTGCGCAGCAGCTCCAGAGCCTGTCGCATCTTCAGTGCGCTGGGCTGGCTGCTGCTGCCAAAGTTCGAGTGAGACAACAGGGCGGCTTTGGGGCGAATGCCAAAGCGCATCATTTCCTCGGCGGCCATGGTTGTAATTTCCGCCAGTTGTTCGGCGCTGGGGTCGTAATTGACGTGTGTGTCAACGATGAACAGCTGACGCTCAGGCAATAAAACGCAGTTCATGCAGGCATAGGTGCCAACATGGGCCCGTTTGCCAATCACCTGATCGATGTACTGCAGGTGCATCGAAGTTGTACCCCAGGTACCGCAAATCATGCCGTCGACATCGCCCTTGTGCAGCAACATGGTGCCGATCAGGGTCAGGCGGCGGCGCATTTCGATCTTGGCTACCTGGGCTGTCATACCCTTGCGCTCGGTCATGCGATGGTAGGTTTGCCAAAAATCGCGGTAGCGATCATCCTTTTCAACATTGACGACGTCGTAGTCAGCGTCCTGCTGCAGGCGCAGGCCGAATTTCTCTATCCGCTCGGCGATCACATGCGGGCGTCCGATCAGCGTTGGTCGTGCCAGACCTTCATCCACCACAATCTGGGCGGCACGCAAGACGCGCTCTTCTTCACCCTCGGCGTAAGCAACACGTTTCTTGAGACCGATCTTTGCGGCGGTGAAGATGGGCTTCATGACCGTGCCGGAAGCGTAGACGAAGCTTTGCAGCTTCTCGCGGTAGGCGTTCATGTCCTTGATCGGGCGCTGTGCTACACCGCTGTCCGCTGCCGCCTGCGCTACGGCCGGCGCAATTTTCATCATCAAGCGCGGGTCAAAGGGCTTGGGAATCAGGTACTCCGGGCCAAACGCGAGCTGTTCGCCAGCGTAGGCAGCGGCCACCACCTCACTTTGCTCGGCCTGCGCCAGTTCTGCGATGGCGTGCACTGCGGCGATTTCCATCTCCATCGTGATCGTGGATGCGCCGGCATCGAGCGCGCCGCGAAAGATGTAGGGGAAACACAAAACGTTGTTGACCTGATTCGGATAGTCAGAGCGCCCGGTGGCGATGATTGCATCGTCGCGCACGGCCTTGACTTCCTCGGGCAGGATTTCCGGTGTCGGGTTGGCCAGCGCAAAAATCAGCGGTTTGGCAGCCATCTTGCGGACCATGTCTGCTTTCAGCACTCCGCCGGCCGACAAGCCCAGAAAGACGTCGGCACCTTCAATGATTTCACCGAGGGTTCTCGCCGCTGTTTTTTGAGAAAAGACAATCTTGTCTTCGTCCATCAATTCGGTGCGCCCCTCATAAACCACGCCGGCAAGATCGGTCACATAAATGTTCTGGCGCGGGATGCCCAGTTTGACCAGAAGTCCCAGACAGGCGAGTGCGGCGGCGCCGGCTCCAGAGGTGACCAGCTTGATGGTCTTGAGATCCTTGCCGACCACTTTCAGACCGTTCAGGATCGCGGCACCAACACAGATGGCCGTGCCGTGCTGGTCGTCATGGAAAACGGGGATCTTCATGCGTTCGCGCAGCTTGCGCTCGACGTAGAAACAGTCCGGTGCCTTGATGTCTTCCAGATTGATGCCGCCGAAGGTGGGTTCAAGGGAGGCAATGATGTCAACCAGCTTGTCCAGATCGTGTTTCTCATTGATCTCTATATCAAATACATCAATGCCGGCAAACTTCTTGAACAGCACGCCCTTGCCTTCCATCACTGGCTTGGCTGCCAGTGGACCAATGTCGCCCAGGCCGAGTACGGCAGTGCCGTTGGTGATGACCGCTACCAGGTTGCCGCGGCTGGTGTACTTGAATGCGTTGTTCGGGTCCTTGACAATTTCTTCGCAGGGTGCTGCCACGCCCGGTGAATAGGCGAGCCCGAGGTCATGCTGGTTGACCAACTGCTTGGTCGCGGCGATGCGGATCTTCCCGGGGGTTGGAAATTCGTGGTATTCGAGAGCGGCACGGCGCAGGATGGCGCGCTTTTCTTCGGCGGTGACGGGGGTCTGGGGCATGCTTGTCTCCTGCGGTGATCTGTGTGGCTGAAAAGTCAGCCTGTCAGCTCTTGTCCGGGGTCGAAATTGTAGACCCTGCGAATTTTGAATCTGCTGCTAAGTCGTTTCACTCGCGCTGCGCTGCAACCAGGCCAGAAAGGTCTTCATCACGGGACGCTCATCGGTGCGCTCTGGCAGGACCAGATAGTAGGCGCGCTCACTTGGAGCCACTTGCTGGCTAGCCACGACCAAGTCACCACGTTGCAACTCGGCTTCAATCAGGAGACGGGGAACCAGAGCCAGGCCCAGACCGTGAACCGCTGCTGCTGCGGTCATGGAGAACAATTCATAGCGCGGCCCCGATAAAGCCAGCGGTGCCGCTACACCCAGGGCGTCAAACCACTGGCGCCAGGCGCTTGGACGGGTACTTTGCTGCAGTAACGGCAAAGCCGCCAGTGCTTGGGCCGGCAGAGTCGACTGCGCTCCAAGCAACGCAGGCTTGCAAACTGGCACCATGTCTTCGGAGAGCAAACGAATAGCCTGGGTACCGGCCCAATTGCCAATCTGATCAGTCGACCCGGCGTAAAGTGCCGCATCAAACGGTGTGTCCGCAAACATGAAGGGGCGAGTGCGCGTTTCAATGTGGACGGTAATTTCCGGGTGAAGTGCGGCGAGTTCAGGAAGGCGAGGGATCAGCCAGCGTGTGGCAAACGTAGGCACGGCTGCCAGGTGGATGCTGCCACCTCGCCCTTGCGCCGACATCACATCGAGCGTGTCTTGCTCCAGCGCTTGCAGTCGTGCCGCCACCTGCGCCGCATACTCGGCTCCCCTCTCGGTCAGCACAACGCCGTGGCGAGTCCGCCGAAACAGGGCTATACCCAGGAATTCTTCCAGTGCCGTAACCTGTCGAGACACCGCACTTTGGGTCAGTGCCAACTCTTGAGAAGCGCGCGTGTAGCTCTCGTGGCGGGCGGCCGCGTCGAAGCAGACCAGGGCTTGGAGCGATGGAATCTTTCTGCGCATGATGTGCGAAATATACACAACATGTCGATCCGTGCGATGTCGATCAGCTCCGCGTCCAAAGTTAGTCGATTCACAGACCATGAAAACAGTGTCACCCAAAAGAAGTCAGAAACTTAAAAGATATTCCATAAATGCATATCCCGGTGAAGATAAGTCACTTGCTTTTGTCTGTCAGTGCGGACTACCATGCGCCCAGCACTGACAAGTTAAATTTTCAATTGATCAACGGAGATATCGCATGGCTCACGCATCCTTTAACTGGCAAGACCCCTTTTTGCTTGACTCCCAGCTCAGCGACGATGAACGCATGGTGCGTGACGCCGCTGCCGCCTATTGCCAGGACAAACTGCAGCCGCGTGTTACAGAAGCGTTTCGCGCTGGAACGACCGACGCCGCCATCTTTCGCGAAATGGGTGCGCTCGGTCTGCTGGGCCCTACGATTCCAGAAACCTACGGTGGCCCCGGCCTGAGCTACGTCGCTTATGGCTTGATTGCTCGTGAAGTGGAACGAGTTGACTCGGGTTACCGCTCCATGATGAGTGTGCAGAGCTCGCTCGTCATGCTGCCGATTTTCGAATTTGGCACGGAGGCGCAGCGGCAGAAATACCTGCCCAAACTGGCAACGGGTGAATGGATTGGTTGCTTTGGCCTGACGGAGCCGGACCATGGCTCCGATCCGGGCTCCATGGCAACGCGCGCCCACAAGGTGGCCGGCGGCTACAAGCTCTCAGGCTCCAAGATGTGGATATCCAACAGCCCGATCGCTGACGTTTTTGTGGTCTGGGCCAAAGAAGTTTCGGAATCCGGCAAAGTGGGTCCGATCCGCGGCTTTGTGCTGGACAAAGGCGCCCAAGGTCTGAGCGCGCCGACGATTCACGGCAAGGTGGGATTGCGCGCCAGCATCACAGGCGAAATCGTGATGGACGGTGTATTTTGCCCGGAAGAAAACGCCTTCCCTGATGTACAGGGCCTGAAGGGTCCGTTCACCTGTCTGAACTCGGCGCGTTACGGCATTGCCTGGGGTGCTCTGGGCGCGGCCGAAGACTGCTGGTTCCGTGCTCGCCAGTATGTGTTGGACCGCAAGCAGTTTGGCCGGCCCCTGGCAGCGAATCAGCTGATCCAGAAGAAGCTGGCCGACATGCAGACCGAGATTGCGCTGGGTCTGCAAGGCTGTCTGCGGCTGGGTCGCATGAAGGATGAGGGCACGGCCTCGGTCGAGATCACGTCCATCCTGAAACGCAACTCCTGCGGCAAGGCGCTCGACGTTGCCCGTCTGGCGCGCGACATGATGGGCGGCAATGGCATTTCTGATGAATTTGGCGTCGCACGGCATCTGGTGAATCTGGAAGTCGTGAACACCTATGAAGGCACACACGACATTCATGCCCTGATTCTGGGGCGGGCTCAGACGGGTATTGCGGCTTTTGCCAATTAGGTCATTGCGAGCTTTGGTGGTCAGCGTCTGGCGCTGTGGCGGCGTCCTCATGCTGTCAAATGCCCAGAAATCGGCCGCCACCACAGCCCCAGACGCTGCAACCGAGTTACGGGCTTGCCTGCAATACAACTTAATGCCAGTTGACAGACTTGGTCGTCATTTGCCACATCCAGCGTACAGAACACGCCATGGGGGCTATGGGCGGGGACCGATTTCTGGGCATTTGACAGTATGAGGGCACCGCCCATAGCCTCCGTGGCAGGCACAACCGCAGGAATTGGGAAAGACAAGTGAAACCAATGAACGAAAAGCAGGCAGCACTGGGCCACATCAAGGTTCTGGACCTCTCACGGGTTCTGGCAGGCCCCTGGTGCACCCAGATGCTGGCCGACTTGGGTGCGGACGTTGTCAAGGTCGAACGTCCCGGTGTGGGGGACGATACGCGCCATTGGGGACCGCCGTTTCTGAAAGACGCCCAGGGACGGGATACCGATCAGGCCAGTTATTTCACCGCCTGCAACCGCAACAAGCGCTCTATCACTATCGACATGGCCCAAGCCGAAGGGCAGAAGCTGATTCGCCAGATGGCCGTGCAAAGCGATATTCTGGTTGAGAATTTCAAGGTCGGCGGCTTGCAGCAGTACGGTCTGGATTACGCCAGCCTGAAGCTGCTCAATCCGCGCCTTGTTTATTGTTCGGTCACCGGTTTCGGTCAGGATGGTCCCTACGCCGAGCGGGCCGGCTACGACCTGATGATCCAGGCCATGAGCGGCATGATGAGCATCACCGGGCGATCCGATGATGTTCCTGGCGGTGGACCGCAGCGTGTTGGCGTTGCCTTGACGGATATTTTTGCCGGCGTCTATGCCTGCAGCGCCATTCTGGCGGCGTTGGAAGTGCGACATCGGACAGGCCTGGGGCAGTACATCGATATGGCTCTGCTGGATGTCGGCATGGCCATTCTGGGCAATCAGGCGGCGGGCTTCTTGAACACGGGGCAAGTGCCACAGCGTCAAGGCAACAGCCACCCCAGCCTCGCGCCCTACCAGGACTTTGAAACCGGGGATGGATCCATGCTGCTGGCCATCGGCAACGATGGTCAGTTCGCGCGCTTTTGTCAGGTCGCGGCGCATCCGGAGTGGTCCGCTGACCCGCGCTTTGCCAGCAATACCTTGCGCGTGAAGAACCGGGAGGCGTTGATCGCGCTGATGCAGGCTGCGACCCGTACCCGCACGACAGCGCAGTGGGTCGCAGCACTGGAGGACAAGGCGGTGCCTTGTGGGCCGATCAACGATATCGGACAGGGCTTCGCCGATGCACAGGTCAAGGCGCGCGCTCTGGTGGTGAATCAACCCTTGACGCCAGCGGCCTCGGTGAAAACTGCAGTGACTGCCATTGCCACGGTCGCCAGTCCACTGCGCTTGATGGAAAACCCGCCCGTGCTGCGCCGGGCGCCACCCGTGCTGGGAGAGCATACCGACGAAGTAATGGCGGAGTTGGGTCTCGATGCGAGCGCCATTGCGGCGCTGCGGGCAAAAGGGATACTTTAAGTGTCGGTTTTCGGCGCCGGCTTGCGGTTCACCAGGATGATGCCGGCCGCCACCAAGGCCAGCGCCAGTATCAGGTTCAGCGTGACCGGCTCACTTAGCCAAAGTGCACCAAACAGCAGGGCAAAGACCGGCGTCAAAAAGACAAAGGCCGAAATCTTGGTGGCAGGGTAGCGCCCCAGCATCCACATCCAGGCCAGGTAGCTGGCGAAGGCGCCAACCACGGTCTGTGCAAGCAGGGACGCCGTGCTGAAGGCACTGAAGTTCCAGACCCAGTGTTCGCCCAGCGCGCAGGACAGCCCGGGCAGGGCCAACGCACTGACGCCGACCTGGTAGAAAAGCAGTTTTTCGGGCGAGATGCGTGTCAGTTGCGTGCCGCGGATGACGACGGTTGTCAGGCCCCAAAACATGCCCGCTGCCAGTGCCAGGAGGTCGCCACGCCATTGATCAATTGCGCTGGCAGAGCCCAGACCATCGCGCAAGGCAAACACCACGGCCGCAAAGGCCAGTGCCAGACCTACCCACTGCAATGGGCGGATCTTCTCGGACGGCACAAAAAGCGGCAGCAGCACCGCAACCCAGAACGGTGAGGTGTAAAGGAAGACGGTCAAACGCGAGGCGGCTGAAAATTGCAACCCCGCATAGAGGCAGGCAAATTCGAGTGCAAACAAAGCACCGGCCAGAATTCCGGTGCACAGGGAGCCGTCACGTTCAAACAACGGTACGCCGCGCCACCAGCACCACAGCCATAGCAGCACGGTCGCGCCGACAAAACGCAGAGCTGCCTGAAACACCGGAGGCAGATCAGGGATGGTTGCCTTGACCAGAACCTGCTGAAAACCCCAGAACAAGCAGCAGGCCAGCAAGAGGCTTACAGCCAGGGCGTCAAGGTGGTCTTTGCGGACCTTCATGGGCAAGAGCCTTGCATGTTGAGCTGGTCGGCTTGATCTATAAAGGGTGTTCTGCGTAGAACTTGCCACCGTGGAATAGCAAGGGTGAAGAACCGGCGCGGTGGGAGCAGCGCTCCACCTCGCCGACAAAAATCACGTGGTCGCCCTCATCGTAGCGGCTGCGGTTAAAGCACTCAAACCAGGCGGCTGCACCGGGTAGCAGGGGCGCACCGCCGGCACCATCGACAAAGGCGAGGTCGGCAAAGCGGTCCACGCCCTTGGTCGCAAAGCGCTGCGCCAGCGCCTGCTGATCGGCGCTCAGGATGTTGATGGCGTAGTGCGACCCAGTGCTGAAGGCCAGCATGGACGCGGCAGAGCGTGCCAGACTCCACAGCACCAGCGGCGGGTTAAGGGATACCGAATTGAACGAGTTGGCAGTCAACCCAATCAACTCACCAGTGGCACTGCGCGCGGTGATGATCGTTACTCCCGTGGCGAACATGCCCAGTGCGGTTCTGAAATCGGACTGCGAAAAGCTGGGCGGTTGGGCCTTGCGCTTCAAATTGGATAAAGACATCGTGGCAATCTAGGCGAATTTGGCTTTGCTTGCCTGCCTCATGGCGGCCATAAGGGTGGCCGGGTCCTGCGCGCCCGACAGCGTCAACGCCTGATTGAAAATGAAGAAGGGTACGCCGTTGATACCCAGACTGCGGACGTGAGCATCGGCTTGTGCCACTTGCGCTAGTTGTTCCGGGTCGGTCACAAAGGTCTGCGCGGCCGATCCGCTCAGCCCGGCTTCTTCAGCGATGTCAGCAAGCACCGCGGGGTCGCCGATGAAACGGTTTTCAACAAAATAGGCCTTTAGCAAGCGTTCCTTGATGTCGTTGCCGTCAGCGTCGCCCTGCTGGGCAAAGGCAATCAGGGCGTGTGCCGCCAGTGTGTTGGGCTGGCGCGTGATGCCTTCGATATTGAGCTGGAGTCCTACTGCCTGGCCGGCCGCATGCACCCGTTCGTAGATTTCTGCAGCGCGCTGCGGCCCGCCAAACTTGTCTTCCAGGTACTGCCTTCGCGGCACACCCAGCGCTGGCATATCGGGGTTGAGCTGAAATGGATGCCACCGAATCACCGCAGTTGGCAGCTCGCTGGCTTCAGCGCTCGCGAGCGCGGCTTCAAGTTTGCGTTTGCCGATGTAGCACCAGGGACAGACGACGTCGGAGACGATATCGATCGTAAGGGTCTGGCTGTTCATCGGCAAATTGTAGGCGGCATGCCCCGCCGCCGGCGCCGCCAGTTCAGCCCAGCAGGCTGTCGGCACTCACATAGGGGTAACCCAAGTCGCTCGCGACCGCTTCGTAGGTCACATGACCGTTGGCCACATTGAGCCCGTTCTTGAGGTGCGCATTGTCTCGCAGGGCCTGTTTCCAGCCCTTGTTGGCCAGCGCCACGGCGTGGCCGATAGTGGCGTTGTTCAGCGCAAAGGTCGAGGTACGCGCCACGGCGCCGGGCATGTTGGCGACGCAGTAATGCACTACACCGTCAACCACGTAGGTTGGCTCGGCATGCGTGGTCGCGTGCGAGGTCTCGAAGCAACCACCCTGGTCAATTGCCACGTCCACGACCACGGCGCCTTTCTTCATGCGCGAGATCATGTCGCGTGTGACCAGTTTGGGCGCCGCAGCGCCTGGCACCAGAACGCCACCAACCACCAGGTCAGCATCGAGCACAGCCTCTTCTACGCTGTGTGCATTGGAGTACACGGTAGTGATGCGGTTGCCAAAGATCAGGTCCAGCTGGCGCAGGCGGTCTACGCTCTTGTCCAGCACCGTCACACGTGCGCCCATTCCGATGGCCATTTGCAGCGCATGGGTGCCAACAACGCCGGCACCAATGATGGCCACGTGAGCCGCTGGAACACCCGGCACACCACCCAGAAGAATGCCCATGCCGCCCTTGGATTTTTCAAGGTGCGCGGCGCCGGCCTGCACCGCCATGCGTCCCGCCACTTCGCTCATGGGTGCCAGCAGCGGCAGACCGCCACCTGGGCCGGTGATGGTTTCATAGGCAATGCAGACAGCGCCTGACTTGACCAGGGCCGCGGTCTGTTCGGGGTCCGGTGCGAGGTGCAGATAGGTGTAGAGAATCTGACCGGCTCTCAGCATGGCGCACTCCTGCGGCTGCGGCTCTTTCACTTTGACGATCATCTCGGCCTTGGCGAACACCTCCTTGGCGTCTGCTGCCAGTGTGGCACCGGCGGCCTTGTACTGCTCGTCGGACAGGCCGATGGCAGCGCCGGCACCGGTTTGTACCAGTACCTGATGACCGTGCGAAGTCAGCTCGTGCACGCTGGCTGGTGTCAGACCGACGCGGTATTCGTTGTTCTTGATTTCTTTGGGTAGGCCGATCAGCATGTTGCGCTCCAGATTCAGGGTTGTGAAGAAACGCAGTGTGTTTCAAGAGCGAACATTTGAGAACAATAATTAATATAACTATTACTTCATTCATTTGGCTAATGAATATTTGGTCGCCATGATAATGGGTCTATCGTTTCCCAGCACCAGATTTTCAAGACGATATGGACAAGAATATGTCATCGGCAGTCGCAGGTTCCGAGAATGAAGCCGTGGTCTGGATGCCGGACGGCAGTCCGCACAGCCCGCGCTTCAGCGATCGTTACCACTCGCGCTCGGGTGGGTTGGCGCAGGCGAACTTTGTTTTTCTGGCGGGCACCGGTTTGCCGACAGCGTGGCGTGGTCGCGACCGCTTCTCTGTGCTCGAAACAGGCTTTGGACTCGGACTCAATTTTCTCAGCACCTGGGCTGCCTGGAACGCGGACCCGCAACGCTGCGAAAGTTTGCGGTTTGTGTCAGTTGAAGCCTATCCGGTGGATGCCACTGACCTTGTTCGCAGTGCCTGCAACGCGGATCCTGAAGATCAGTCCATGCCTTCAATCGCCGCGCGCCTTCCGGTGCTGGCCGAGCAACTGGCTCAAGCCTGGCGCGGTCTCTCTGCGGGGATTCAACATTGGGACTTTGCCGGCGGGCGCGTGCAATTGACGCTGGCTGTGGGCGAAGTGCGGGCCATGTTGCCTGGGCTGGACTGCCAGGCTGATGCGGTTTATCTGGACGGCTTCAGCCCTGCCTTGAACCCCGAGATGTGGTCAGCTGAAGCCTTGCATCTGGTGGCACAGCATTGCCGAGCGGGCGCCAGGCTGGCTACTTATACGGTTGCAAGAAGCGTTCGCGAGCGCCTGCAGCAACTGGGCTTTCGGGTTGAAAAGTGCCCGGGTTTGCCGCCCAAGCGGGACCGCCTTCAGGCCGTATTTGGCCCCTGATCTCGACTTCAGGGCAACTGCGCCTTGTTTGCAAAAACGGTTTGCTTGGCCAGCCACAGACAGGCCGCTGCGATCATCAATGCGACCAGGCCCGCGCCGGCGTTGGCAGGGGTGCTCGAGATGCTGGCGCAAATGCCTGACCCGACAAGAAGAAACAGGAGGCCTATGGTCAAGTTGAAAAGGCTGAAAAATTTTTTCATATGAGTTCCAGAAGTTGAAGAGGGACAAGCGCAAGAGTCAAGGGGGCAGAATGCGCCAGACGACGGTCTGGCTGGTTGCAGCTGCACTGAACAATTTCTTGCATTTGTCCCAGCCTGCAGCGAGCATTTCTCCCACGGCCTGGCTGCGGTGCTGTCGCGCCTGTTCAACGAGAACTTCGATAGCGAGATAATTGGCTTCCATCGTGTTGGACCTTTCTGGTGATTTGCGTCCCTTTTGAGAACACAGCGCTACGATAATGGAGATGCTGCGTCGCAGCAAACGATCAATTCTCATCCGATACCGAAGAAAAACTCATCCATGTCCTATCGCTTGCCGCCATTGAACGCACTACGCGCCTTCGATGCGGCGGCACGTCACCTCAGTTTCAAGAAAGCTGCCAATGAGCTTTCTGTGACGCCGACGGCCGTAAGTCATCAGATCAAGTTGCTGGAGGAATTCCTGGGTTTGCCACTCTTTCGCCGTTTGCCGCGGGCGCTGGAGCTCACGCCGCAAGGTCAGGCCATGCTGCCCAAAGTGAGAGAAGGACTGGAGTGTTTTGCTGCTGCGGTAGAAAGCGCGCACGACCATGTGGCTGGGGGCAGGCTGGTGATCGTTGCGCCGCCCTCTTTTGCCGCACGCTGGCTGGTGCCACGCCTGCGGCGTTTGACACTGGCTCAACCGGACCTGAATCTGCACATCATCCGGTCCCGCATCGCGATTGACGCCGAGCAGTTAGTGGCGGCGCCTGTTTTTGACAACGTTGATTTGCGCGAAGAGGATTCGCAGGTGGTGATTCGCTATGGCGCTGGAAGTTACCCGGGGTTCCAGGTTGACCGCATGTTTGGTTCCGAGTACATCGCCGTCTGCAGTCCGAAGCTGATGCAATCGGCCACACCACTTCGTGAGCCCTCGGACGTGCAGTTTCAAGTGTTGCTGCATGATGATTCGATTGCTGACGAGCGAGCGCGCCCAACCTGGCAGGAGTGGCTCCGACTGACGGGCGTAACTGGTGTCGACTGCAACGCTGGCCCGCATTTCAGCGATTCCGGTCTGGTCTTTGTGGCGGCGGTCGATGGACTGGGCATGGCACTGGCCTCCAGACCCCTGGTAGCGGTGGCGCTCGCAGAAGGCAGGCTGGTAGCCCCGTTCGACATCGTCGTCGAACAGCACTACGCCTACTACCTGGTAACACCCGAAGCCATTGCTGGCAGGCCCGCTGTCAAGGCCTTTCGGCGCTGGCTGCTCGAAGAAGCCCGCACGGAAGAAAGTATCCGTGTGGCCCCATGAGGCTGCAAACTAGCGGTTGGTCGGGAAACTGAACAGCGCACCTTCACGCACGCCGGCCGACGGCCAACGCTGGGTGATGGTCTTGCGCTTGGTGTAGAACCGCACGGCGTCCGGCCCGTAGCCGTGCAGGTCGCCAAACAGGGAGCGCTTCCAGCCACCGAAGGAGTGGTAAGCCACAGGCACTGGCAAGGGCACGTTGATGCCCACCATGCCGACCAGGATGTTGTCGCTGAAGTAGCGAGCCGCTTCCCCGTCGCGCGTAAAGATGCAGGTGCCGTTGCCATACTCGTGGGCGTCGATCAGGTCCATCGCCTCTTGCAGTGTCTTGACACGCATGACGCCCAGCACCGGGCCGAAAATCTCTTCCTGATAAATCTTCATGCCGGGCTTGACGTTGTCGAACAGACAGGCGCCCAGGAAGTAGCCGCTCTCGTGTCCACTTACCTTGACATTTCGTCCATCGACCACCAGCGTGGCCCCCTCCAGCACGCCCTGGTCAACATAGCCTTTGACCTTTTCGAAGTGGGCCTGGGTGACCAGTGGACCCATGTCGTTGCTGGCATCGGTACCAGGGCCGACTTTCATCTTGGCAATTTCGACCTTGAGACCGGCTACTACCGCATCGGCGGTGGCATCGCCCACCGCTACCACCAACGGAATGGCCATGCAGCGTTCGCCACATGATCCGTAGGCTGCTCCCATCAGGGCGCTGACGGCATTTGTCACATCCGCGTCGGGCATCACCACGGCATGGTTCTTTGCTCCACCCAGAGCCTGCACACGCTTGCCGTTGGCGCAGCCGGTGGCGTAGATGTACTGGGCAATCGGTGTTGAGCCAACAAAGCTGATGGCCTGCACACGCGGATCACTCAACAGGGTGTCGACCGCTTCCTTGTCGCCGTTGACCACGTTGAGCACGCCGGGCGGCAGTCCGGCATCGAGCGCCAGTTGCGCCACCAGCAGCGCACTGCTGGGGTCGCGCTCGGAGGGCTTGAGAATAAACGTGTTGCCGCAAGCGACGGCCATGGGCCACATCCACAAGGGAACCATGACCGGAAAGTTGAACGGCGTGATGCCAGCTGTGACACCCAGCGCCTGAAACTCACTCCATGAGTCCATCGCCGGGCCGACGTTTTTGCTGTGCTCTCCCTTGAGGAGTTCAGGTGCGTAGCTCGCGTATTCCACGTTCTCAATACCGCGCTGCAACTCGCCCAGGGAGTCGGCCAAGACCTTGCCGTGTTCGGCGGTGACCAGAGCGCAGATGCGCTCGGCGTTGGCTTCCAGCAGTACCTTGAGCGTGCTCATGACGCGCGCGCGCTTCAGCGGCGGTGTCGCGCGCCACGCCGGGTAAGCAGCATGCGCATTGGCAATGGCTTGCTCCACCGTGAGTTTGTCAGCCAGCAGCACGCGTTTTTCTGCCTTGCCCGTGGCGGGGTTGAAAACGTCTTGCGAGCGACTGCCGCCGGCGACGATCTGACCACCGATCAGGTGTTGAATTTGAGGAAGATTTGACATGGTTGCAGAAATTTAAGCGGTTTGATTGATGGTTTCACCCAGTGCATTGACCAGGCTGTCGATCTGCTGCGGTGTAGTGATGAAGGGTGGGGCCAACTGGATCGTATCGCCACCATAGCGCACGTAAAAACCTTTTTGCAACATCGCCATCGCGATGTCATAGGGTCTGCGCGCCGGCTCGCCTGGCAAGGCATCAATGGTAAGGCCGGCTGCGAGGCCGAAGTTGCGGATATCGGTGATGTGCCTGGTGCCCTTGAGGCTATGAACAGCTCTCTCGAAATAGGGTGCCAGTGCCTTCACTTTCTCGACCATGTTTTCCTTGACCAGCAGATCCAGCGTGGCCAGCGCCACGGCGCAGGGAACCGGGTGTGCCGAATAGGTGTAGCCATGGGCAAACTCGAGCATGTAGTCGGGCCCGCCCTGCGCCATGAAAATGTCGTAGATGTCCTTCTTCACCAGCACTGCGCCCATCGGCTGCGCGCCATTGGTGATTTGTTTGGCGATATTCATGATGTCAGGCGTCACGCCAAAGGCCTCGGCACCGGTGTAAGCGCCAGCGCGACCAAAACCGGTGATCACCTCGTCAAAAATCAGCAGGATGTTGTTGGCAGTGCAGATGTCACGCAGACGTTGCAGGTAGCCCTTGGGCGGGATCACGACGCCGGCCGATCCCGAGAACGGCTCGACAATGACGGCAGCTATGTTGCTGGCGTCGTGCAGTGCGATGAGCTTGAGCAGATCGTCAGCCAGTTCGGCGCCCTTCTCGGGCATGCCGCGCGAAAAAGCGTTGCTTGCCAATTGCGTGTGTGGCAGATGATCGGCCTCTATGCCTTGGCCAAATGTCTTGCGATTGCCGCCGATGCCGCCGACCGAGATACCGCCAAAGTTGACACCGTGATAGCCCTTCTCGCGTCCGATCAAGCGCGTCTTCTGGCCCTGACCCTTGGCGCGCCAGTAGGCACGCGCCATCTTCAGCGAAGTGTCGGCCGACTCCGAGCCGGATCCGGTAAAGAACACGTAGTCAAGACCGGCCGGGGTCAATTCCTTGAGCTTGTTGGCCAGTTCAAACGACAAGGGGTGACCAAATTGAAAGGCCGGTGAATAGTCCAGTGTGGCCAGTTGACGCGTTGCGGCTTCGGTAATTTCGCTGCGCCCGTGTCCCAGACCGCAGCACCACAGGCCCGACAGACCGTCAAAGATCTTCTTGCCGTGGTTGTCTGTGTAGTAACAGCCCTGGGCTGAGACCATCATCCGCGGCTTGGCCTTGAAATCGCGGTTGGCCGTAAAAGGCATCCAGTGAGCGTCCAGCCAGGCGGCGTCAGTGCGGGCGGCGCCCAGGTGATTTGCTTCGTTCATTTCCATTTTGTCTCCAGTTTGAGAAAGCGTATGGAGTGATTCTCAAGAACTCTGTTACTCTTGTAAATGCATAAGTATCACTATTTAGTTATCAATATATGCAAGTAAAAAACGGTTCTGTTCTGGGGCAACTCAGTGACATGGACATTCGCCTGCTGCGCGTGTTCAAGAGCGTAGTGGAGTGCGGCGGCATGGCGGCGGCCGAGTTGGAACTCAATATTGGGACGTCAACCGTCAGTCGACACATCAAGGATCTCGAAACCCGTCTCGGGCTGACGCTGTGCCGGCGCGGACGCGCCGGGTTCGCCTTGACAAGCGAGGGTCAGCAGATCTACACCGAGACGCTGCGCCTGCTCGCTGGTGCCGACGCTTTTCGCGCCAGCGTTGACGAAATCCATCGCCGCATGGGCGGGCAACTCAACATTGCGGTTTTTGACAAGACGGCGAGCAACCCGCAATCCCGGCTGGGTGCAGCGATTGCACTCTTTGCGGAGTTGGCGCCGGAAGTGAATCTGCACCTTTATGTTGCACCACTCAACACGATCGAGCGTGGCGTGATCGACGGCCAGTTTCAGGTCGGCGTGATTCCGGGCCACCGCAACTCCGATAGTTTGGTCTACGATGAACTTTTTGACGAAACGATGCAGCTGTATTGTGGCGCGCGGCACGCATTGTTCGAGGCAGACCCGGTGGGTATGAGCTGGGACGATCTGCGTGGGCACAATTTTGCCGGCCTCGGTTACCACTCGCCCAATATGGAGGTCAGCCAGCAGCGACGCCTGACGCGAAAGGCAACTGGGTATGACCAGGAATCGATCGCCACGCTGATCCTCTCAGGCGAGTACCTTGGATTCCTGCCTGACCATTATGCGAAAGCGTTTGTTGAAAACGCCCAGATGCGCTCCATCAAGGCCGACCTGTTCCACTACGAATGCAGTTTTTTCAGCATTGTGCGGCGCTCGCCCCAGCCCTCCAGGGTGACCCGGGCCTTTCATGACTGCTTGTTGCAGGTCCACCGAACCACAGATCGCCCGGCCCCCTTGCAGCAAAAGTAAAATTTGATGAATCAGAAAAAAATCAGGAAATCTTATTGAGCACCTTTGATTCGAATGCTCTCGAATGCCTCGCTGCCATTGTCGAAGAGGGCGGCTTTGAGCGTGCCGCGGTGCGTCTTTCCATCACGCAGTCGGCTGTATCGCAACGCTTGCGATCGCTGGAAGTTCAGGTTGGAACGGTCCTGATTGTGCGCAGCCGTCCGCTGCGAGCGACTTCGGCTGGTCGTCTGTTGCTCAAGCATGCGATGCAGATGCGTCTGTTGCGGGCCGATCTGGAGCGCGACTTGAAAGACCTGACCCCCGGTGCTTCAGGCAACAGCGGCGATGCCGAGCGGGTTTCCATTGCCATCAACGCCGACAGCATCGCGACCTGGGCGTTGCCCGCGCTGGGCCGGCTGGCGCAGCAGGGCCTGGGTCTGGAGATCATCACGGATGACCAGGACTTCACCATTGAATGGCTGCGTGAAGGTCAGGTTCTGGGTTGCGTGACCACCGTCAAGCAGGCGTTGCGCAGTTGCCGTCTGGTGCCCCTGGGTGCCATGTCCTATATTGCCGTCGCAGCGACGCAGTGGGCGGCAGAACATTGCCCGGGTGGCTTGTCGCCGCAAAATTTCCGCAACCTGCCCTTCATTGCCTTCAACCGCAAGGACGACCTTCAGTCCGAGTTTGTCGGACGCGTCCTCAAGCTCAAGCAGATTGCACTGAGCCAGCTGTACGTTCCCAGTTCCGAGGGGCAGGTCAGAGCCGTGCTGGACGGCTGGGGTGTCAGTGTGGTGCCCGAACTGCAGGTCCGGGAACACCTCAGGCAGGGACGCCTGGTGGATATTGCGCCCGGACATGCTCTACCGGTTGATTTGTACTGGCATTGCTGGAATCTGGATTCTGCAGTTCTTGACGCACTTACCACCGCATTGACTGGCGCCGCCGCGAAGGCACTGAATTGAACGATGTCGGTGACGCTCGCAGCGAGGCCGACGGGCCTGTCGCCACCGTAGATGCGGCGCGTTAACGCACCAGCAGAACCGGCACTTTGCAGCTGGCCAGCACTTTGGTCGTCACCGAACCCATCACCAGGTTGACCAAGGTCCCGTGGCCATGCGAGCCCATGACCAGCAGGTCAAATTTCCCGCTGTCGGCCAGTCTTGAAATGGTCTCGCCCGCGGGACCCGTCTTCCAACTGCTCCTGGCATCGATGCCGTGGCGCAAAAGAAACTTGCTTACCGGGGCCAGCACTTTTTCGGCTTCGTGCGCGTAATAGCTGTCCACAATTTCCTTGCCGACAGCGGCCCTTGCCCTGGGTGGCAGCGTCGGCTGAACCGTGAACACGGTGTAGTCGTTGTATTGTGTGAACAACTCTTCATGCGTGCTCAGGTACGCCAGCATCTTCTTGGTGTAACGACTGCCATCGACGGCAAGCAGAATCTTCATGGGCGCTCCTCTGTCATCGCACCAGTGTAACCAAGCAGATCGTCTGAATCAGAGATCGATGCAAAGCGTTGCGTGGAATGCATTCTGCTCATTTTTGCGCGCATAGCCCAGCGGATTGGCGATGACCCGGCAGCCGTTCTTGACGTAATTGCTGGGCGCATGCAGGTGTCCATG
The DNA here is from genome assembly GCA_903927295.1 of uncultured beta proteobacterium. Classification (GTDB taxonomy): domain Bacteria; phylum Pseudomonadota; class Gammaproteobacteria; order Burkholderiales; family Burkholderiaceae_C; genus Rhodoferax. The sequence goes on from CAIYMN010000327.1 coordinate 18,827, forward strand.
CAGCCAGACTTGCGCACGCGCCAGCAAGGGGTCCAGCGCATTGCAAAAGCCGGCGCTGCCGGGTGTGCGTCCATAGCGCGGGTCGGTGCTCAGTAAACTGGGTGCAAAGTGCGTGACCACGACAGAGATGCCATCGAACTGATCGTGCAAAACCTTCGTCAGCCAGTCCTGGCAGACCAGCGCCTGCTCACGCACCTGCTCCGCCAGCATTGGCAGACCATGGCGCATCGTACCGGTCTTCTTCAGGTAGTAGTTGGCCGCGCGAAAGGCCTTGTCGCGTGCCTTGAGCTGTTGCATCAGCAGTCCAGTCGAACCGTTGTCGACGGCGTCGGGAGTTGGACCGAGCGCGTCGAAGTCGCTCCACAGCGTGGTACCGATAAAGCGCAACTGCCTGTTCTGTCTATCCCGCCGGACGATGACCTCACGCTCCAGCCAGACGATGCCGAGTTTTTCGCAGGTCTCGCGCAGGCGCAGGTGCGCCAGATCGAAGTCCAGCGCATCGTACTCATGGTTGCCCGGCACAAAAAGCGAGGGCACGGGCCAGCCATGCTTCTGCGAGAAGCGTGCCAAGCCAAAGTCCGGATCCTGCAACAGCGAACCGGCTTGATAGGAACCAATGTCGCCGGCCAGCACCAGCAGTTCGGCCTCAGGCGCCGGTGTGGCGACCCAGTTCGGGTGAGCTTCAAGGTGCAGATCAGACAGCAGCTGAATTTTCATCCTGAGTCGCCCGCGGCCTCACAGCACTTGCTGCGCCTGCAGGCCGGCTGCGCACAGCTCGGCCATGACATCCGAGATGTGCTGGGGACCGCGGGTCTGAATCACCAGTTCGACCTCAACGTTCTGAGCCGCCAGTGTGGTGAAAGCGCGCTGATGATGCACTTCGTCGATATTGGCGCCGGCCTGTGCCACTGTCGCCGTGATCTTCGCCAGCGTCCCGGGTACGTCGCGGGCACTGACCCGAATGCGCGCCAGCCGGCCCGCGCGCACCATGCCGCGCTCGATGATGGCGGCCAGCAGCATCGGGTCGATATTGCCGCCGCACAGTACCAGCCCGACGCGCTTGCCTTTGAAGCGCTTCGGGTACTTGAGCAGCGCCGCCAGTCCGGCGGCACCGGCGCCCTCGACCAGCGTTTTTTCCACTTCGAGCAGCATGACGATGGCCTGCTCGATATCGCCTTCATCGACCAGAACCAGATCGTCGACCAGTCGCGCGATGATGGTTTGTGCAATCTTGCCTGGCGTGCCTACGGCAATGCCTTCGGCAATACTGCTGCTGCCCTGTGGATGGTGCGTCCCCTTGATGGCGTTGACCATGGCCGGGAAGCGTGCGGTTTGCACACCGATGATCTCGATGGCAGGGTGGATAGCCTTGGCGGCGGTTGCCATTCCGGCAATCAGCCCACCGCCACCTACCGCTACCACCAGGGTGTCCAGTTCTGGCACGTCTTGCAGCATTTCAAGCGCCACCGTGCCCTGGCCCGCGACAACGTCCGCATCATCGTAGGGGTGAACAAAAACCAGTTGCTGCTGCTCTGCCAGATTCACGGCGTGGGCACTGGCTTCGTCGAGCGAGTCGCCATGCAGGACGATTTCAGCACCAAAACCTCGCGTGCGCTCCACTTTGACGCCGGGGGTGAAGCGCGGCATCACGATCGTGGCCCGCACCCCCAGGCGTTGGGCGTGATAAGCGAGCCCCTGCGCATGGTTGCCCGCACTCATCGCGATCACGCCGCGCTGGCGTTCCTGTGGCGTCAGCCGGGCAAGTTTGTTGCAGGCACCGCGCTCCTTGAAGGACGAGGTGAACTGCAGGTTCTCGAATTTCAGGAACACCTGCGCCCCCGTGATTTCGGACAATGTCTTGGAGGCAACGCAGGGGGGGCGCAGCAGGTGGTCCTGCAGACACGCGGCCGCCGCCTGGACATCAAAGAGTGTGATCATGGCCGCATTGTCTGCCGCAACGGCTTCCTTCTCAAATCTTTCTTGTGCCCAATATAGCTGCCCCGATGATCAGGGCTGCCGCCAGAGCGATGTGCCAGGACAGCGCGCGACCGGTGACGAGCAACAGAAGCGTTGTTGACGTGAGGGGCGTCAGGTAGCTCAAAAGGCCGATCTGGCGCACATCCCCTGTTTTCAACGCCTTGTCCCATAGAAAGAAGGCGGCACCTAACGGCCCCAAGCCCAAAACCAGCAGAAGGAGCCAATCCTGTGCGCTCAGACTGACGGAAGGCTCCAGCGCGACGTGGCAAGCGAGCGAAGCCATTCCTGAGAGCAGTCCAAACAGGCCGATCGCCGCGGTGGGGAAACCGCGCCCATTGAGTTCGCCACGCTTGGTTTGCAAGGAATAATTGGCCCATATGAACGCCGAGGCCAGTGCCAGCAGGTAGCCTGCCGCCGGCTCCCAACTCATCCTGGCAGTGCGAGCGCCATCCAGATCACCGCCACCCAAAATGGCCAGAGTGGCGCCGCCGAAACCCAGCAGGGCTGCAATCAGATGAACCGCGCGCAACTTGACGCCGGCCAGATACAGCGGCGACAACACCACAATCAGCAGTGGCCAAAGATAGTTGACCAGGTTCACCTCGACCGCTGAGGCCAGACGCAGCCCCATGAAAAGAAAGAAGTGATAGCCGAAAAGCGTGAAAACGCCCAGAGCCAGTGTGCTGGGGCGCACGCTCCAGAGTTGCGGCTTCTTCAGGAAGTAGGGCCAGGCCAGGACGCTGCCGCCGCACAGGGCGATACCCGTCAGCAAGAAGGGAGGTACGTGTTTCAGCGCCACTCCCAATGCAGCAAGCGAGGCCCACAGGCCGATGGCGGCCAGCGCGTAGAGGTTGGCCTTCATCGGCCCATTGCGTGCCCGGCCTGCTGGTCGGCGTGGTAGCTGGAGCGCACCATGGCGCCGACTGCCGCATGTTTGAAGCCCATGGCGTAGGCCTGCGCTTCGAACATCTTGAAGATGTCGGGATGCACGTAGCGCTTGACGGTCAGGTGGCTGCTTGAGGGTGCCAGGTACTGGCCGATGGTGAGCATTTCAATGCCGTGCGCGCGCATGTCACGCATGACAGCCAGAATTTCGTCGTCGGTTTCGCCCAGACCCACCATCAGGCCGCTCTTGGTCGGCACATCCGGGAACAGGGCTTTGAATTTCTTCAGCAGGTTCAGGGAAAACTGGTAGTCGCTTCCCGGCCGTGCCTCCTTGTACAGGCGAGGTATCGTTTCCAGGTTGTGGTTCATCACGTCAGGCGGTGCGGCTTTCAGAATCTCCAGAGCACGGTCGTCGCGGCCACGGAAGTCCGGCACCAGGATCTCGATCTGCGTTGTGGGCGAGAACTCGCGGGTCTTGCGGATGCAATCGACAAAGTGCTGGCTGCCACCATCGCGCAGGTCGTCCCGGTCGACGCTGGTGATCACCACGTAGTTGAGCTTCAGTTGCGCGATGGTTCTGGCCAGGTTGTCAGGTTCGTTGACATCCAGCGGATCCGGTCGACCGTGGCCGACGTCACAGAACGGGCAACGCCGGGTGCACTTGTCGCCCATGATCATGAAGGTGGCGGTGCCTTTGCCGAAACACTCGCCGATATTGGGGCAGGAAGCTTCCTCGCAGACCGTGACCAGCTTGTTGGAGCGCAGCACGTCCTTGATTTCGTAAAAACGGGTCGTTGGCGAGCCGGCGCGAACCCGAATCCAGTCCGGCTTCCTCAGCACTTCGCCGGCTTGCACCTTGACCGGAATGCGAGAAAGCTTGGCGCCAGCCTTTTGCTTGATGGTCGGGTCGTAACTGGCCGGTGGCCGTGCGTCGGCCTGCGCCGGCGGGGCTGCGGAATCGTCTTGGTGTTGGCTCATGGTCGCTCAGGGATATTCAGGGTTCCAACTGGCTTGCAAGCCTTTGACCCAGGATGTCAGCCACTTCTGTCCAGCCGACCTGAACACCGATTGTAGAAAGATCCACAGTCTTCAGCCCAGCGTAACCGCAGGGGTTGATGCGTGAGTAGGGTTCCAGGTCCATCGCCACGTTCAAGGCCAGCCCGTGGTAAGTGCAGTTGCGGCTGACTTTGATGCCCAGGGCAGCGATTTTGCCAAGGCCTTCAAAATTGGGGGCGATTTGACCCTTTGAGGTGTCATTGCGGACCTGATCCGCAATCCATGGATCCCGGGTCAACCCCGGGATGACAACTTCCTCGTCCCGGATGACATCCCTTTTCACAGGGCGTTGCGGAAGCAGGGCGTGAGAACCCGGATCGTCCAGCCGAATATAGATTCCCGGTGCTCCGGCGACGCGATGACCCGTAACACCAAGATGCAGCAGCGTGCGGATCACAGCCTCCTCTATTCGGTACACGTATTCCTTGATGAAATAGCCGGCACGCTTGAGATCCATCAGGGGATAAGCCACGACCTGCCCTGGACCGTGGTAGGTCACCTGGCCGCCGCGGTTGGTCTGGACCACGGGAATTTGTCCGGGGTTGAAAATGTGCGCTGCCTTTCCCGCCAGCCCCTGCGTGTAGAGAGCAGGATGTTCGCAAAGCCAAAGCTGATCGTTGGTCTGGGCTGTGCGCGTAGCGGTGAAGCTCTGCATGGCTTCATACGTCGGCAAGTACTCGACCATGCCCAAATTAATTGGGGTCAGACTCCAATTAGTCTTCATGGTCATGGTTGTCGGTCTCAGAGCACAACCTTGACCATCGGATGAGTGGAGAGCGTGCGATAGAGTTCGTCTAGCTGTTCGCGACTGGTGGCGGTGACGGTTACCGTGACACCCAGATACTTGCCGCCTTTGCTTTCGCGCAACTCGATGGTGGTCGCGTCGAAGCCAGGGTCAAACTGTCTCGCAATCAGGCTGATGGCGTGCACCAAGCCGTCGGACTTGATGCCCATGACCTTGATCGGGAACTGTGATGGGTACTCAATCAGCGATTCGGACGGCGTTGTCACGAACTGCTGCCCTGTCGTGCTTGCCGCTTGGCCTCCTGGTAGCCCTGGTGCAGCTTGGCGTACACCGGGCCGGGTTGGCCGCTGCCGACCGGGCGGCCGTCAATTCGGGTCACAGGCAGAACTTCCTTGGTGGCGGAAGACAGCAGCACTTCATCCGCACCCAGAACCTCCTGGCGGCTGATGCGGCGCAGCTCAAACGGCACTCCCTTGCTGCGACAGATCTCCTCGATCAGACCATAGCGGATGCCTTCGAGCACCAGATTGTCCTTCGGTGTGCCCAGTACCTTGCCGTCCTTGATTACCCAGACATTGCAGGCCGCAGCTTCGCTCAGGAAGTCACCCCGAAACATGATGGTTTCGGCAGCATCGGCATCGAAGCTGATCTGGCGCGCAAAGACCGCACCCAACAGGCTGGTGCTCTTGATATGGGCCTTTTCCCAGCGGAAATCGTTCGCTGTGACACAGGCGACGCCCTGCTCACGCTGTGCCTGGCTTGGTGGCTTCATCACATTGGTCATGATGAAGACTGTGGGTGTAAGACCGTCCGGCATCACATGGTCACGCATGGCCACGCCGCGCGTGATCTGGATGTAGATCAGCTGGTCGGTACTTTCTGCGTTGGCACCGGTGGACTCGGCATAGGCAAAAATCAACTTCCCTATCGTGTCAGCCCACTCGGCGGGTGTCATCGGATTGGCGATGCGCAATTCGGCGAGGCTGCGATCAAGCCGCGCCATGTGATGTTTCAGGCGGAACGGTTCTCCGCCATAGACGGGTACCACTTCGTAGACACCGTCGCCAAAAATGAAGCCACGGTCCATCACGCTGATCTTGGCATCAGGCAGCGTACTGAATTCACCATTGAGGTAGCAAGGCAGGGGAGGTAGGGTGTGCATGTGCGAATTATGCCGGGACCCCTGCACGCGAATTCCGCCCAGCCCAAGTTGATCTGCATCAACAGAATCGGTCAAAAACCGGCGCGCTTCTCCGTATAATGCGAGGCTTTGCTGCGCTTGCCGCGTGTAACCTGCGCGTAATTTGAGATGTCGATAATCACGCCAGTTTCAGGATTCGACCCGGATGAAACGGAAGAGCTGGCGTACAAGCGGCTGAGTGCAGAAGAAGCGCAGGCGCTGCGGGAGTTGCAACCTTCGGTTTCGCCTTGGCGGATCATTGGTTTGCAGATGTTGGTAGCGCTGCTGGTGGCCTTGGCGGCGTGGGGCCTCACCGGTAGAAGTGAGGCAGGCTGGTCTGCCGGGTATGGTGGTTCGGCGGTGGTCGTTCCCGCTGTGTTGTTTGCACGCGGCCTGATGAGTCAGTTCTCGTCCATCAACGCTGCAACCGCCGGGTTTGGGTTCTTTGTATGGGAAGCGATCAAGATTGCTGTCAGTGTTGGCATGCTGTTCGCGGCCCCGCAGTTGGTTACGGGTCTGGACTGGTTGGCCATGTTGATTGGCCTGATCGTGACCTTGAAGGTGTATTGGGTGGCGCTGCTGATGCGCCCGAATTCAAAACGTAGTTTCAGTGGAGACTAACTTGTACCCAAGTTAAGTCGAAACTAAAAAAAGATTGAAGAGATAACAATGTCCGCAGAAGAACACGCACCGTCCGCCAGTGACTATATTGTTCACCACCTGACCCATTGGCAAAACAAGAAGCAGGTTGATATTGTTGATTTCTCGGTATTCAACATTGACTCCCTGTTTTTTTCCATCCTGTTGGGTGTGGTCGGCTGCTTCTTTCTCTGGAAGGCAGCTCGTCATGCAACGTCCGGCGCGCCGGGACGGTTTCAGGCTGCGGTTGAAATTCTGATCGAAATGGTTGATGGTCAGGCCAAGTCCATCGTCCACAACGCCACCAGCCGCAAACTGGTCGCACCCCTGGCACTTACCGTTTTTGTCTGGATTTTCCTGCTTAACGCCATGGACTTGTTGCCGCTGGACCTGCTGCCCATGGTCTGGGGCTGGATCTACGGTGCCGCCGGACATGATACGGCTCACGCCTACCTGCGCGTAGTGCCGACGGCTGACCTGTCCATCACCATGGGCCTGTCGGTATCTGTGCTGTTCATTTGTCTGTTTTACAACATCAAGATCAAGGGCATCGGCGGTTGGGCGCATGAGTTGGTGTCTGCGCCCTTTGGCACCAGCAAGAACCCGGTTTTCTTCGTCATTCTGGCGGTGGTCAACATTGCCGAGCAGTTGATCTCGTTTACCGCCAAGACCGTATCGCACGGCATGCGGCTCTTTGGCAATATGTACGCGGGTGAGTTGGTCTTCATGCTGATTGCCCTGTTGGGTGGTTCCTGGGCCTTCTCGGCAGCACCTGGTGATTTGATGCTTTTGGCGCTGCACGTGATAGCAGGGTGGGCGTGGGCCGTGTTCCACATCATCATCATTCTGTTGCAGGCTTTCGTGTTCATGATGTTGACCTTGGTTTACATCGGGCAGGCGCATGACGCGCATTGATTTTGGTTTCGTTTTGGTTTGTTTTTCGTTAATTTAGGAGTCAATCATGGAAGTTATTAGTTTTGCTGCTCTGGCTGCTGGTCTGATCATTGGTTTGGGCGCGCTTGGTGCCTGTATCGGTATTGGCATCATGGGCAGCAAGTACCTCGAAGCAGCTGCGCGTCAACCCGAACTCATGGGTGAACTGCAGACCAAGATGTTCGTGCTGGCCGGTCTGATTGACGCTGCGTTCATTATCGGTACCGGTATTGCGCTGTGGTTTGCCACTGCCAACCCGTTCCTCGCTCAAATCGCCCGTCTGGTCAAGTAAGCACTGCCTGCAACACCTTGTTGAGGGAGCAACACAGTGAACATTAATGGAACTCTGGTAGCTCAAGCTATCGTCTTCGCTTTGCTGGTGCTGTTCACGATGAAGTTCGTGTGGCCGCCCATCGCGGCTGCACTGGATGAACGTGCCA
>CAIYMN010000328.1 GCA_903927295.1 uncultured beta proteobacterium
AAGTACGACATCCTGTTTCTGGTCGATGAAGTCATCACAGGTTTCGGCCGGCTGGGCCAGGCTTTTGGCACCCAGGTGTTTGACCTGAAACCCGACATGATCACGGTCGCCAAGATGCTGACCTCGGCCTATGTCCCGATGTCGGCGCTCTACCTCACAGACGAGATCTATCAGACCATTGCCGACGCCAGCGCCAGCATCGGCGTCTTCGGTCACGGCTACACCTACAGCGGCCATCCGCTGGCCTGCGCCGTGGCACTGGAAACCCTGCGCATCTACGAGACCGACCAGGTTCTCGCGCATGTGCAAAAAGTAGCACCCCGGCTGCAACAAGGGCTGCAGAAATTCAAGGACCACCCGCTTGTCGGTGCCGTGCGCGGCATGGGCCTGATTGGCGCGATCGAACTGGCCGCCGACCCGGCGCAGCGCAAACCCTTCGACCCCAAACGGGGCGTCGGTGCCTACCTGATCAGTCGCGCCCAGGCGCATGGCCTGATCCTGCGCGTGCTGATGGGTGACGTGATCGCGTTTTCACCACCGCTGATCATCTCTGAGTCCGAGATTGACGCAATGCTCGAGCGCACCCAACTGGCGCTGGACGAAACGCTGGCGTGGGTAAAGAACCAGTCGCTATAGTGGCGTGAAATTCGAAAGTTGATGCGCCATGGCCTTGATTGAATTTGAACATGTCTTCAAGCACTACCCCGGCAGTCCCAGTGCCGCAGTGGATGACTTGAACCTGCATATCGAAGCCGGTGAGTTTCTGACCCTGCTGGGACCTTCTGGTTCCGGCAAGACCACCACCCTGATGCTGCTGGCCGGCTTTGAAGCGCCAAGCGCCGGCGCGATTCGCCTTGACGGCGCGTCGATCGAATCCCTGCCGCCCCATCAGCGCAATATGGGCGTGGTATTTCAGAGCTATTCTCTGTTCCCGCACATGACGGTGGCCGAAAACGTGGCCTTCCCCTTGTCAGTACGCAAGGTTGCAGCGCCCATCATTGCCGAAAAAGTCCATGCTGCGCTGACCAAGGTGCATCTGGAAAATCTCACGCATCGCAAGCCCAATCAGCTCTCCGGTGGCCAGCAGCAGCGCGTGGCATTGGCGCGCGCCCTGGTGTTCGAACCGAGGCTGGTGCTGATGGACGAGCCCCTATCAGCGCTGGACAAGAAGTTGCGCGAAGAAATGCAGCTGGAGATTCGACGGCTGCACCGAGAACTCGGCGTCACCATGGTCTTTGTCACGCACGACCAGTCGGAAGCGATGACGCTCTCGGACCGGGTTGCCGTATTCAATCAGGGCCGTATCGAACAACTGGCTTCGCCGAAACATTTGTACGACGCCCCGGCCAATCCCTTCGTCGCCAACTTTCTGGGCGACAACAACATGCTGGGCTGTACCCTGGAGCAGGGGCGGCAGTCTGGCGCGGGCAGCGTAACCGGGCGCGTACGGACGGCTGACGGGCAAACCCTGCAGTCACGAATTTGCACGACCCAGACACTGGCAGACCATGCCGCTGTCAAGCTTTGCGTGCGCCCCGAGTTTTTGCAGGTGGCTACGGATGCTGCAACTCTGGCCACGTCGAACTGTCTGAGCGCCACTTTGCTCGACCTGATTCATCAGGGGGATCACTGGCGCCTGGTGGCGCGGCTCACGGGCTTGCGCAGCGAGGGCGCGATGGATGCGCCGCAGTGGTTTGCAAAGATCAGCCCGGGGGCTTTGCCCGCGGGCCTGGTGGTGGGGCAAGACTTGTGTCTCGGGTTCCGGCCCGAAGACGCATGGGTGTTTTGATGGTTTGGTGTTAGTTCTTATTTTTACAACGGAGAGCAGATATGAAGAAGCAAGTATTGGCAACGGTTGCAGTAGCCGCCACCCTGGCCTGTCTGGGCACCCAGGCGCTGGCGCAGTCACGTGATCTGAACGTCGTCTCATGGGGCGGCGCCTACCAGGATGGGCAAAAGGAAGTGTTCTTCAAACCCTTCAACGCTACCGGTATCAAACTGACGGACGAAGCCTGGGACGGCGGACTCGGTGTGCTGCGCACCAAGATCAAGGGCGGCAACAATAACTGGGATGTGGTGCAGGTTGAAGCCGATGAACTGGAAGTCGGTTGCGACGAAGGCCTGTACGAAAAGCTTGACGTGACCAAGATTGGCGGCGCTGCGCGTTACCTGCCGGGCACGGTGCACGCCTGCGGCGTCGGTGCCATTATCTACAACCTGGTGCTGGCGTATGACGGTGACAAGATCAAGAGTGCCCCGAACGGTTGGCATGACTTTTTCGACACCAAGAAGATCCCCGGCAAGCGCTCCATCCGCAACGGCGCCAAATGGAATCTGGAAGTGGCATTGATTGCCGACGGTGTCTCGTCCAAGGACGTTTACAAGGTGCTGCGCACGCCCGAAGGGATAGAGCGCGCCTTCAAGAAACTCGACACCATCAAGTCTGATCTCGTGTTCTGGAAGAGCGGCGCCCAGCCACCACAGATGCTGGCCGCCGGCGACGTTGCCATGACCACAGCCTACAACGGCCGCATCACTGCCGCCAACGAGAAGGACAAGAAGAACTTCAAGATGGTCTGGAAAGACACGCCTTACACCATGGACAGCTGGGTCATCATGAAGGGCACGCCGCAAAAGGCCAACGCCGAAAAGCTGGTGGAGTTCATGGGCCGTCCCGACAACCAGGCCAAGCTGCCCAAGTTCGTGCGTTACGGCGTGACCGCAGCCGCAGCCGCCCCGCTGATTGACAAGTCGCTGATGGGCGACCTGCCCACCAATCCGGACAACCTGAAGCTGGCGTTCGCAGAAGACGTGAAATTCTGGATCGACAACGGCGACAAGCTGGCCGAGCGCTGGACCAAGTGGGCGGGCACCAAGTAAGAACCAGTGGATTCGTCATTGCGATTCCCCGGTTGTCACTGCGAGCGAAGCGCGGCAGTCCATGCATGGATCGCCACGCTGCGCTCGCGATGACGAAAGCGGCACTCTCGCGATGACGAGAACGACATCTGAATAATCACACCATGCTGCTGCGCCACCGAAGTGCCCTGCTGTTACCCCTCTCCGGGTTTCTGCTGGTGTTCTTCGTGGCGCCGTTGATCTGGCTGCTCTCATTGGCGGTGCGTGAGGCCGAAGTGCCGCGAGCCATGCCGCGCACTTTGACTGCGCTACAGAGCTGGCAAAGCGGTCAACCATTGCCGGCGCCCCTGTTCTCCAGCTTTGCGCAGGATCTGGCAGAGGCACGCGCTGCAAGTACGCTGGCTGACGCGGCACGCCGCCTCAATTACGAAGTCAATGGTGTGCGCAGCACGCTGATGCGCGCCGCCCGTGAAGTCTCCTCCGCTCCGGCCGGAACGGTTTTTGGCAGTGAGTTTTTCAGCACCGTCGATCCGACTCTGGCCAGCCCCGAATTTTTTGCCGCCGTGCAACGCGCCAAAGGCCCGGCCTCCGCGTACTACGTGCTCGCCGCTTTTGATCTGGCGCGCAATGCCAGCGGCGAGATTGAACGCGCCACCGAAGCGAACCGGATTTACGTCGACGTGCTGATGCGCACCCTGGGCATCAGCGCCAGTGTCACGCTGCTGTGCCTGTTGCTGGGCTTTCCGGTGGCCATGCTGCTGACCCAGGTGAAGGAACGAACTGCCGACTGGTTGATGATTCTGGTGCTGCTGCCGTTCTGGACCTCCTTGCTGGTGCGTACCGCCGCATGGGTCGTGGTGCTGCAGCGCGAGGGCATGGTCAACACCGTGCTGATGCGTCTGGGCCTGATCACTGAACCGCTG
>CAIYMN010000329.1 GCA_903927295.1 uncultured beta proteobacterium
CGTAAGGAGACGATCACGACAGGCGGCTCATTGGCAATCCAACCTGAACGCATCAGATGTAAATGCTGCTTCGATCATGACGGCTAGGCTTCCAGCGCAGCGAAAGCCGTCATCCGACCTAGCCCCAGCGCCCAACCGGCATGGCCTGCGGATAGCTGCCAAGTTGGATCCAACGCCAGCGCAGTGCCACCAGTGTCACAGTGGCCACGACCGCCATCACTGGCCAGGGTGAAAGCTCGAAATAGCCGAGAAGCCAGCAGCAGACCCCGCCTGCAGGGAGGGCTCCGGCGGTTGCGAAAGCAGTCCAACCGCGCACCGCACCTCCTGACCGCTCGTTCGAGTGCGACCAGTCGCGCAGCAGCGATAGACTGAACGGCATCATGGCGATGGCAAACCCCATGCCCCAGGACTCCAGGGCTAAGAGTCGAATGGCCGCCCACACGGAGGAAAAGAAAGCGATCCATAAAACCGAGAACCAGATCAACCAGTGCTCGGCCAGCGCCCGGTTCAGATCCCCGCCGCGGGGCATCCGTGGCAGCAGCATCAACAAAGACTGTTCGCGCCGGCTTTGCTGCAGCGACTGCCATTGTGCGACGAAAAGGAACTTGAACATGATTCCCGTGATTAGGGCCGGGCCCATGATGAGTGTCTCTCTGAATCCCTCCAGCCCAACTGTGGCGCTCGCAATCAGGCCAATCACGCCGATCGTGCCAGCGATTTGCGTTACAACAACCGCCTGCGTGGTCCAGTGAACGTTCGGGCCAAAGCCAATCCTGGCCCTAGCCATCACGCTTGCCGCTGTAGGCTGTGCCTGTCGCAACAGGCGTTGCATCCACCACCGAAATGGTGCCCAGGACAACCAGTTAAGGCGCCACACAAGTTGACTCTGGTGGCGCAGCGGATTCTGGCCCGATTGCATGGCTTGCGTCTGTGTGAATATCGTGGCACGCCGTTCATGGATTCTGCGGTGCCTGGCATCGCCGTAGCCGACACCAAAGCGCGAGATGCAATACCAAAGCAAGAGAGTAGCAATTATCAGCAAGGCATACGTGAGTAATGGGATCAGCCGGTGTGTCGAGTGGACGTTGATTACACGAACTGGGAACTCTTTCACAACAGTCTTTTCCACTAGCATGGGGATAAGCGACAGGCTCATGATCCCAAGCGCCAATCCCCAGCCCAAGAACGAAACCCAAAATGACAGTTGAATGACGCCCATCGCCAACAGCGCCCCAATGCCGTAAAGCCAGCCATGGCCATACACCACGCCTGTGACCGCGCCAGTCAACAGTCCGAGGGCCAGCCACGTTGCGAGCAGGCTCTGGCGAATCAGGCGTGGATGGTGTGGAACCAGGCGTGCATTCGCGGGACTGTTTTGGCGCAACAGGTTTTCAACGATCAGGGCCCAGCAGGCGAGCAAGAGAAACAAAACTCCCACAACCGTGAAATTCAAGAACACTTTGGCAGGGCGCCCAGTGATGTACAACACAGTCGGCGCAAGGTAGAACAAGGCGGCGATCAACAGCCAAACCCATCTGCTGCCAAGGTTTCGCCTTTGTCGCCAGCCGGCCAGAAGAATGTGCAGATGCGACTGGATGGCGTTCATTGAGTCAGCTCCATGAACAGATCCTCCAGGTTGACACTTGCCATCTCGATACTCGCATCCATCAGGTGGATCGGCGTACTCAGGCGGACCAGCCACCGTGCGTGTCCGTTGTCCAGCTTCTTCTTGCTCAGAACGTCGCCGCCATGGCGGCTGACCCAGGTCTGAAGAACCGACTCGGGAGCGCTGATACTCTTGACCTGATCGAGCAGTTCATCCAGCGGCGCCTGCACGCTGATGCGGCCCTCGCTCAGGAACGCCACGTTGAAGGCGACCCGCTCCAGATCAGACAGGATGTGTGTGGAAAAGATCACGGTTGTGCCGCGCTCCAGCACCTGGTCCACCAATTCACGCAGGAAATCGCGTCGCCCGGCCGGGTCCAGACTTGCCACTGGCTCATCCAGAACCAGCAGATCGGGCTCATGCGCCAGAGCACGCACAATCGACAAGCGTTGTTGCTGGCCGCCGGAGAGTTTGCCTATGGGCAGGTCCAGTGGCAGCGCCCAACGCGACATCAGTCCGTCGACTTTGGCCTCGTTCCAGCGTGGGTAGAAGCTGCGAAAGTAGGCCAGCAGTTGCCGAGGCGTGAAGCCTTGAAACAGGTCTGACTGCTGGGGCACGTAGCCAATGCGCGCCCGGTTGTCATCGGTCAGGCTTTGCACCGGCTGGTCAAAGAGTGTGACCGTGCCGGTTGCAGCTTCGCGCAGGCCCAGCATGGTTTCAAGGAGAGTCGTCTTGCCGGCCCCATTGCGCCCGAGCAGGCCCACCACCTGGCCCGGTAGCAGTTGCCAGTTCAGCGATTTCAAGACCTGATGCGCGTCATAGGCCAGGCTGATGTCCTGCAACTGCACCACGGGCTGAGTTGATTTCTGATGCGCCAGAGGCGTTAACTGTGTCGACGCTTGATTCGCGTTCATTTGTTGGCTCCCTCCCTAAGAATTTGCTTGAATAGTTGCAATGCCTGAGCAGGGCGCAGTTCAAGTTGACTGGTCTCTGACGCGGCTTTTTCCAAGGTTGGGCGCAGCAACTCCACCCGGGACTCGGTGGATTTGGCAGCGATGTGCTGGGCGGCGATCACCATGGAGAGGCCGCGCCGGCGCTGCAACAGGCCCTGCGCCTCCATCATTGAGTAAGCCTTGGAGATGGTCATCGGATGCACGGCCAAAGCCAGCGCAACTTCTCGCACCGAAGGCATCTCCTGCCCCGCCGTGAGTTGACCGCTGGCAACGCGCCGACGCACCTGTTCGATGAGCTGACGGTAAATCGGCTCGGTCGATCCGGTGTTGATATTGAAGAAGTCTGCGATCACGATGAGGCTTAACGGTCTATGTGTATGCGTATTGTAGTACACTTACATTACCGATAACTGGTGAGCATCTCAAGTTCGACATATTGGGTAAAGTCGAAGGGATGAAGCCAACGTCAGACAATAACGGGGAGCATTTGTGATCAAGATGGCATGGGCGGCATCATCGGCACAAGAGCGCTTCGTGCGGGAGTATGCGAAATTCCTGGAGTATGGTGGTGTATGGACGTCTGAATCCCCTCCACTGAAACCAGCGATATTCTCCTTCTTCCGAAAACCAAAAATGTCATGTCTGCACCTCGCTCAGAGTCTGGCCCCAAGATTCGTCAGAATCTCAATGACCTTATACATCGGCCAGACAGAAGATTGGGGGGAGCTGTCCTGGATCGCTGAGTGTGTTCGGAACCGGTCTGAAGTGTCGTCGAAGCAAGAATGGATTCTGTTTCTATTGGCTGGCTATCTAAATGGTTGTCGGTCTTCTATGACCGAAAGCGACATCCATATTGCATTTCTTCATTCATTCCTGTACTTGTGCGCCACGGATCTTGTCGAGAAAGGAATTTTCAGTTCGCATACTGAATTTGAAGAGATGAGCAGGGCTCGGACTTCAGAGTATCTGAGTGCATTTACGCAGGGTAGTTCGGAAGAGTCAAAAATGGCCGTTGCTAAATCATTCCTGGTTAATACCGGATGCTATGCGGACGACATTGCTCACTTGATGGCTGCCGCTAGTGACTTTGCTAGTGAGTCGATGCACGCGAAGGAATTGTTCGAGGACATCAAGCAGACCGTGCGCCTGACTCGGGAGTGAATGAGTTTGCACGAGTCACAGACGGGTTCCACTTCAGATGTTCCAACAATGACCCACTCGGATACATGGTCGTGCCAGAATTCTGTGTTGCCACTGTCTCCGAAATCTAGCCTGCAGCAAGGCCGCTTGGAAATCTCAGTGCCCGCATGGTGTCTTTTGCAGTCCGAGACGGTTCATCCCCATTCAACGCTCACCCAACCGCGTAGGGCTACGATAATCGCCGTTCGTACCTCAAGTGCGTTGATGAAAAGACTCCCCTTTCAATCATGGCGCTTTGTTGCCGGCAACCGAAGTCTTGCTGGACACGACTCGGCACTGCGGAAGTTCATTTCGTTAGCGCCCAGAATCAGATCAAAAAATGCAAACTGCAGGGCCCACAACGATGACATCGATTAAGTACTACTGGGAAGATTTCACTCCCGACTGGCAATTTGAATCAGCCCCGAGAGTTCTTACATCGGACGAGATCATGGCGTTTGCGCGCGAGTACGATCCGCAGTCCTACCACGTTGACGAAGAGGCAGCGAAATCGTCACCCTTTGGTGGCCTGATCGCCAGCGGCTGGCAAACATGCGGCGTGGCGATGCGTCTCATGTGCGACGGCTACCTGCTCCAAACCTCTTGCATCGGATCACCAGGACTCGATGAGTTGCGCTGGTTCAAGCCTGTGCGACCGGGCGACGCCCTGCGGCTGCATTCCACAGTGATCGAGCAAACCCCATCGCAAAAGGATCCAACCCGCGGCACAGTGAAATTCCGCTGGGACGTGCTAAACCAGAAGAACGAGGTCGTGTGCACCATGACGGGTCGGCAGCATTACCGTCGCCGCACGCCGGCGCAAGCCCAGAACACTACAACTTGAATCTCTTGTACCAAGGCAACGCACTGCGCTTTCACTTGAGTCAATATCAATGCAGAGAGTTCGGCGGATGTAGCAGCGACAATTGCGATTCCCCAATGACCAGCACACCAGCAGGACTCAGATACGTCCGAGCCACGTCCAAGTTCCCATGATTGCAGCCGGATGAACCCCGAAGACCTGCAAAAGCTGGTCACCATGACCATGCCATTCGGAAAGCACAAGGGCATGCTGCTGGCTAACCTGCCCGGCAACTACTTGACGTGGTTTGCGCGAGAAGGCTTTCCCAAGGGCGAAATAGGTCGCCTGCTGGCCTTGATGCACGAAATTGACCACAACGGTCTGACTGACCTGCTTAAGCCATTGCGGCCGCATGGCTAGTGCCCTTACTGTTCGGCATTCCCATTCACACCCCATTGGATCAAACGAGTACAACATGACACTTCAAACACCAATCGAGTACGACCAAGCATCGCCCACTGTCAAAGCCGTTTATGACGACATCATGGCCACGCGCAAGACAGACTGGGTGAACAATTTCTGGAAGGTGCTGGCCAATCACCCAGAGAACTTGCAGCGCATCTGGAACAACATCAAGCAAGTGATGGGAAACGGTGCACTTGATCCGTTAACCAAGGAATTGATCTATGTAGCCGTGAGCATTACCAACAATTGCGGCTACTGCATTGCCTCCCATTCAGCAGGTGCGAGAGCCAAAGGCATGACTGACGAGCAATTTGGTGAACTGCTTGCAGTGATCGGTCTGGCTAATGAGACCAATCGACTGGCCATCGGCTACGGTGTGCCGATTGATGATGCCTTCTTGCCGAAGTAAATCGTTGCAGATCAAGCCTTGGCGGCAATCTCTTTTTTCAGAACCAGGTAAGCACTGTCCTTGATCAGAAGTTTCTGTTTTTTCAGGATTTCAATCTGCTCATGGGTGCCGGGTTCAATGCGCGTCTCCATGTTCCTGATCTTCTGAGCAAGTGCGGCGTGCTGCTCGCACAGGCGCAAGAACTCTGGATCGGCGGCTTTCAATCGAGCGATCTGGTCACTGTATTCAGGAAACATCGGCACTCCTCAATTTCATGGTTAGTCGGATTACTGAAGCTTTGAATTTGACGTGGCGCGCTATCAACTTGTCAATACCCTCTGCACAATCTGGACCCCACACCCTGCCTGCGCCGCGATCTTGAACATCACACGTCGACTATTTTTTTGATTTGATCGTTTATACCGAGGGTGTGACTTTCACTAAAATAGTGTAACCTTTTGATTTTAAATGGATTTTTAAATTGACATCGCAAGAAAAGGAGAACATTGCTCACTCTCCTGGCATCAGCCAGTATCTGGCCATCAAGGCCAGCTACCCTGATACGCTGCTGCTTTACCGCATGGGGGACTTCTATGAGCTGTTTTTTGCAGACGCTGAAAAGGCAGCACGGCTCCTGAACATCACGCTGACACAGCGCGGCCAGTCCGCTGGCGCGCCGGTAGTGATGGCCGGTGTGCCCTTTCACGCGCTGGACACCTATCTGGCGCGCCTCATCAAACTCGGCGAATCGGTTGCCATCTGTGAGCAGGTGGGCGAAGTCACCGGCAAAGGGCCGGTCGAGCGCAAGGTGTTGCGCGTGGTAACGCCGGGTACCTTGACCGACCTCGAACTGCTGGGTGACAAGACAGAATCGCTCTTGCTGGCCGTGCACCAGGGGGAACGCAATCTGTGCGGCCTGGCCTGGCTCAGCATCACCCAGGGCGAGATGTGCCTGGCGCAATGCAGCAGCGAAGAACTTGCCGACTGGGTGGCGCGCATCAACCCGGGCGAACTGCTGTTCAGTGCTGGCGCCACAGCGGTTTTCGAATCGAGGTTGCGCAGTCTGCAGCTTGCGGGGCGCCTGTCCGTCACGCTGCGACCGGACTGGCAGTTCGATGCCGGTCTGGGCCAGCGCAAGCTGCTGGAGCAACTCAAAGCCGCCAGTCTGGCTGCGTGGCAGGCGCAAGACCTGACGCTGGCGCATGCCGCCGCCAGTGCACTGCTGGCCTACGCCGAGCATACGCAGGGCCGCGCGCTGACGCACCTGCACAACCTGCGCGTGCAACGCAATGACGAGTTAATCGATTTGCCGCAAAACACGCGCCGTAATCTGGAGTTGACGCAAACCCTGCGCGGGCTGGAGCAGCCGACACTGTTTTCCCTGATCGACAGCTGTATGACCGGCATGGGCAGCCGCTTGTTGAAAAGCTGGTTGCTCGCACCCCGGCGCGAGCGCACCCAGGCGCAGCAACGCCTGGGCGCCATCGCAGCCCTCAATGCAGGCGCGGCGTTTCGACTGCGCGAGCAACTCAAGGGCAGCAGCGATGTGGAGCGCATCACGGCACGGCTGGCATTGCGTCAGGTGCGCCCGCGGGAGCTGATTGCCTTGCAGCAGACCTTGAAGAAGACCGAATTGCTGCTGGCCGGCATTCCTGCAGCAGAGCCCTGCTTGCAGCAGCTTGCGGCACATCTGCTGCGCCCCGAGGATTGCCTGGAACTGCTGGCACGCGCACTCGATCCTGAGCCAGCCGCGCTGCTGCGCGATGGCGGTGTGATCGCAAGCGGATTTGACGCCGATCTCGATGAACTGCGCGCCATCCAAAGCAACGCCGATGCCTTTTTGCTCGACATCGAGGCGCGTGAAAAAGCGCGCACGGGCATTGCCAATCTGCGCGTTCAGTACAACAAGGTGCACGGCTTCTTCATCGAGATCACCCAGGGCCAGCTTGACAAGGTGCCCGCTGATTACCGACGCCGCCAGACCCTGAAGAACGCAGAGCGCTTCATCACGCCCGAGTTGAAAGCCTTTGAGGACAAAGCGCTGAGCGCACAGGAGCGCGCCCTGGCACGAGAAAAGTTCCTGTTTGAGCAACTGCTGGATCAGTTGCAGGTCTTCGTGCCACGACTGACGCAACTGGCGCGTGCCCTGGCGACGCTGGACGCGCTGTGCGCTTTGAGCGAACGCGCCCTGACACTGAACTGGTGTGCGCCGCAATTCTCCCGCGAGCCCTGCCTGGAAATCGTGGCGGGCAGGCATCCGGTGGTGGAGATGCGCTTGAATGAAACCAGTGGAATGGGTTCCGCCTCCGGCTCGGGCGCCTTTATCGCCAATGACACACGGCTCGGTCCCAAGCAGCGCATGCAGATCATCACCGGCCCGAATATGGGTGGCAAATCGACCTATATGCGCCAGATCGCCGTCATCGTGCTGCTCGCGAGCATCGGCAGCTATGTGCCGGCCGCGGCCTGCCGCCTGGGACCGATTGACGCCATCCACACGCGCATCGGCGCTGCGGACGATCTTGCCAATGCCCAGTCCACGTTCATGCTGGAAATGCTCGAAGCGGCGCAGATCCTGCACAGCGCCACGCCCAACTCACTCGTGCTGATGGACGAAATTGGCCGTGGCACCAGCACCTTTGACGGGCTTGCGCTGGCCAGTGCCATCGCCAGCCAGTTGCACGACCGCACGCAGGCCTACACCCTGTTTGCGACGCACTACTTCGAACTGACCGCGTTTCCGGCCACGCACCACGCCGCCATCAATGTGCATGTCAGTGCCGCGGAGTCGGGACGCGACATCGTCTTTCTGCACGAAATCCAGAGCGGCCCGGCGAGCCGCAGCTACGGCATCCAGGTAGCGCGCCTGGCGGGCATGCCAGGCGCCGTCGTCAATCAGGCGCGCCATACACTGGAGGCGCTGGAGCAGCAGGCAACGCAAAACCACACTCAGGTTGACCTGTTCGCGCCGCCACCTGCAGCCGAGAGCCTGCCGCTGAGCGGCGTCGAGAAGGCCCTGGAAGCCATCAACCCGGACGCCCTGAGCCCGCGTGAAGCGCTCGATGCGCTGTACCAGCTGAAGGCTCTGGCAGCAAAAGCCTAACGCTGCGGTCGCCAAATGCGAACTCGCCCATCGAGGCTGATCTGTGGGGTACAGTATCAAGACTCCCACGCGCATGCTTTTGTCTGACCTTGGGACGCCTCATGGAAGCATTATTGGTATCTGTTGGCGTCGTCGCCCTCGCTGAAATAGGTGACAAGACCCAACTTCTCGCCTTCATTCTGGCCGCTCGCTTCAAGAAGCCCGTCCCGATCATTGCCGGTATCCTGGTTGCCACGCTGGTGAACCATGGTTTGGCTGGTGCACTCGGCGCCTGGATTACTTCGGTAGTCAGCCCGGACATCATGCGTTGGGTTCTAGGCGGCTCTTTCATTGCCATGGCCATCTGGACGCTGATACCCGACAAGATTGAGGAAGAGGAAACACAAGTAGCAAAACATCTCGGAGTCTTTGGCGCGACCCTGGTCACATTCTTCCTGGCAGAGATGGGCGACAAAACGCAGATTGCCACGGTCGCCCTGGCCGCCCACTACGGTACCCCCTTCATGGTCATTGCTGGAACGACCTTGGGTATGCTCCTGGCTGATGTCCCTGCCGTGTTTGTCGGCAATAAATTTGCCACGAAGATACCCATGAAGCTTGTGCACTCCATTGCAGCAGCCATCTTCGCGGTCATGGGCCTGCTTACCCTGATTCAAGTCGACAAGCTTTTTCCGTGAAGACCACGACGATCACCTCACTGACGCCGATGACGGGTCAGGGCTTGGTGCCTTGCGGCCACGACGCAAATTTGGTCATGTACCTGACGGCATCGCCGATGTTGTCGCGCCAGACCGACCATTCATGGTCACCATCAACAACACGATAGACGACCATCTTCGGCTGGTATTCAAAAAGCTTCTGGAAGAGCCCGGCAGCGTGATACGCAATTGAAAACGTATCGTGGTCACCGCTGTTGATGTACATGGGGACCACAATTTTCCTGGCCTTGTAGGCTTCAAAATTGGCGGTGTAGTTCAAGCGGTCCCATGAAGCTTGATCAAACTTTCCGTCTTTCTGGAATGGGGCAACACGCATGGCAGAAGAATGCGAGGGTGGCGTCGGACTGTAAATGGCGGGACTCAACGCCGCGCTGGAGACAAACATCTCCGGAAATTTGAAAACGGCGTTGGCAGTACCAAACCCGCCCGCCGACAGGCCAGCGACCATTCGCCCCTCCCGGGTGGAAATGGTTCTGTAGGTGGCGTCAATGTGGGGAATCAGCTCTTTGATCAGGGCGTCCTCGGCACGGTCCTTGTTCCCATTGACCCACCAGGTTGAGCCAGCCCCGGGCATCACGATGATAAAAGGTTGAACCTTGCCTTCCTTGATCAGTTTGTCCACCGTCGGGTGCACTTCGCCAGCCACCAGCCATTCGTTTTCATTACCGCCATTGCCGTGCAACAGGTAGAGAACGGGATAGCGGAGAAGACCACTTTCGTAACCGTCGGGCAGATAGATCGTGTAGCGGAAGTCAGTATTGAGTGCCGCTGACTTCATGCTGCGCGCGGTGACATCACTGGCGATGCTCAGCGGTGCGCCAGCAAATAGCAGCGCCAGCAGACACCACACAGAGCATCGATTGATGAAGCCCATCATTTTCATAGTCATCCTTGAATAGTGTTATTGCTCGACTGGTTTGACCGGCATTGGTGAACTTTTCATGCGGCTCAACGATTCTAGTGTCACAGTCCGCCCAAGACCTGCATCTGCAGGGTAACCGAGCCGCAACCCTGACTCAATCTTCGCGCTCCGCCGACGCAGCCCGGATCACCACACCCTTGCGCTGGCGAATTCTGCGCGCCGGAAAGGCGACATTGCGCTCTATCCAGTTCTTGAACTTGATGGCCTGCGAGCTGTGCGCTCCCGCCAGATGAGCCATCAGGGCGTCGTCGCGCAGATATCCTTTCTTCTCGTCGCCCAGGCGCTGGTGACCTGAAGGAAACAGTCGTACCAAGGCCTCATCACTGGCGAGTTGGCCGATGATTTCACGCACTTTCTCTGTCGGGATCCAGCGACAGTGATCGTCGTCCTCGATCACCTGAAACTGAAAGTTTTGAAATTGATAGTGTTTTCCACTCAGTGGCTCCAGCGCGGCGCGGCGCATTTGCCAACCCATTTCGGCCAGCAGATCGACGACGATACGCTTGAACAACTGGGCGGCTAATGCCCCCAGGAAGATCCACACGCCGGGTCCAAACAAATCCTTGCACAGCCAGTAATAGACAGCGCATACGGCGCTGGATCGAATAATTCGCAAAGGCAGCGTTGCAGTACCTTCATCAAGAAAGATGTCCTTGAGCCAATGCAAACACCGCCCCAACGGCTTGGAGCGGTCGAAATTGCTGGGACGGCGGATTTCATACATGGACGCCCATTATCACTTTCGACCTCGGAGCGTTCTACACTGTTGCCTTTACCTCAGCGCATCCCATGACCTACTGCGTCGCCATCAAACTCAATGCCGGGCTGGTCTTCCTGTCCGACTCCCGTACCAATGCCGGGCTGGACCAGATCAGCACCTTCCGCAAAATGATTGTTTACGAGAAGCCGGGCGACCGCTTCATGGTGCTGCTGTCAGCCGGCAACCTGAGCATTTCGCAATCGGTACGCGAGATCCTGCAGGTCGAGCAGCTCAAGGAGCACGAAGACAGCGACCCGATCACGATCTGGAACGCCCGGAGCATGTTCGATGCGGCGCGCGTGCTGGGCTCAGCCATCCGCCACGTCTATGAACGCGACGCCACTTCCCTGAAGCAGGCCGGTGTCGAATTCAATGTCTCGCTCATCTTTGGTGGCCAGATCCGGGGCGAAGGCATGCGCTTGTTCCAGGTCTATTCAGCCGGCAACTTCATCGAAGCCACACCCGAGACGCCCTACTTCCAGGTCGGCGAATCCAAGTACGGCAAGCCAGTACTGGACCGCGTCATCACGCCCACCACACCGCTGGACGAGGCCGCCAAATGCGCCCTCGTGTCGATGGACTCGACCCTCAAATCGAACCTGTCGGTCGGTTTGCCGCTGGACATGGTGATTTACCAGGCCAACGAATTCCAGACCGACAAGGTGGTCTGTATCGACGAGAACAACCCGTACTTTCGCATGCTGCACGGCAGTTGGGGACAAAAGCTGCGTGAAGTGTTTGACAGCATCGAAGACCCGATGTGGAACGGTGAACAGACCGCGGTACCGCTGCTGACGCAATCAGGGCGCAGCCAACCCCTGAAGAAGATCAGCACGCCGGAAGAGAAACTGATCTGAACTGATCATGGTTGTTTTCTCGCACGCCAACAGCTTCCCGGCAAGCACTTACGGTGTTCTGTTCAAAAGCCTGAAGGCGCGCGGTTTCAAGGTCAGTGCCATCGAAAAATTCGGTCACGACCCCAAGTACCCGGTGACCAACAACTGGCCCCATCTGGTGCAGCAGTTGCGCGACTTCACACAAGCTGAAGTTACCAAAGCCGGCGCGCCGGTGTTTCTGGCTGGTCACTCCTTTGGCGGTTTTGTCAGTCTGATGGTCGCCGCGCTGGCGCCCGAACTGGCGCGAGGTGTGCTGTTGATCGACTCTCCCATTCTGGGCGGCTGGCGTGCCACCACACTGGGCGTCATGAAAAGCGCGCAACTGGTGGGTTCGCTCTCGCCGGGCGCCACCAGCAGCCGGCGCCGCAACCACTGGCCGAACCAGGCAGCGGCCCTGGAGCACTTTCACCACAAGAAGGCCTTTGCTCGCTGGGACCCGCAGGTGCTGCAGGACTACATAGCGCACGGCACCCACGACGAAGGTCGCGGAGCCGAGAAAAGGCGGGTACTGAGTTTTGACCGTGCCGTGGAGACCGCGATCTACAACACGCTACCGGACAATCTGGACCAACTCCTCAAGCGTCATCCGCTCAAGTGCCCGGTCGCCTTTATTGGTGGAACCCATTCCGCCGAAATGAAGCAGGTTGGCATGGCGATGACCGAGCGCATCACCCACGGCCGTGTCATGCTGCTCGAAGGCAGCCACCTGTTTCCGATGGAAAGGCCGCAGGCCACGGCGGCCGCCATGGAAGCGGCGCTGCTGGCCATGTCCTGAACGGCTAAGCGGCCCAGGTGACGCTGCCGCTCCAGGCCGTAGCCAGTACCACCAACCCGAAGGCAATGCGGTAGTAGGCAAAGCCGACAAAACTGTGAGTGGCGATATAGCGCAACAGCCAGCGAATGCAAAACCAGGCGCTGATAAAGGACACCACCAGTCCGACGCCAAAGAGCGGCAGATCGGTCAGCGACAGCAGCGCGCGCTCCTTGTACAGGCTGTACACACCAGCACCGATCAGGGTGGGAATGGCCAGGAAAAATGAGAACTCGGTCGCTGCCTTGCGGGATAGACCCAGCAGCATGCCGCCGATGATCGTGGCACCGCTTCGACTGGTGCCTGGAATCATCCCGAGGCACTGCACCAGGCCGACCTTCAGGGCGTCGGTCCAGTGCATGTCGTCGACGTTCTGGATGCGTGGCACCAGTTTGGCCCTCTTCTCCACCCAGAGAATAACGAAGGCTCCGATGATGAAGGCGCCTGCCACCACCGGCGGATTGAACAGATGCGCCTTGATGGTTTTGTAAACAGCCAAGCCAATGACAGCTGCTGGCAAAAAGCCTATCAGGACATTGAGCGCAAACCGCTGTGCCTGCCTGTCGGTAGGCAGAGCCAGCACGGTGTCACGAATCTTTTGCCAGTAAACCAGGATCACCGCGAATATTGCTCCAGTCTGAATGGCGATATCGAAGACTTTGGCCCTGTCGTCCGAGAAATCGATCAAGGAACCGGTCAGAATCAGATGCCCGGTCGATGAAATCGGCAGGAACTCGGTCAGTCCTTCGACGATTCCCATGATGGCGGCCTTGATGAGCAATGCAGTGTCCAATAATTTCTCCAGTGGATGTCAGTCGATTCTATTCATTGCCCCAGCGGCCTGAACCAGCATCTGCGACGCGCGACTGGTCGACACCGTTGCGGGGTGGATATTCGCATGATGTAAGTCAATAGCCAGAACGGGTGAAGCAGGTATAAACAACGACCAACCATGGTCACGCCTCTATTACCCGCAGAATCGCAAGCGACAGCCGCCATAGCAGAAGTCGGCAGTTCCATTTCATCGGAACAGGCTCCGGCGTTTCTGAAGTTTTCCATCGCAGCCTTGCTCTCGGGGGCCGCGCTGGCAGTGCTGGGCCTGTACATCTTCGAGCCGACGCAGATGGTGCGATCACTCGCACCCCTGATGGCCGCATTGATCGCGATGACAGCCTGGTACCTGTTACAACGTGGCAGGGTTCCCGCAAGCAAGCTTGTTCTCGCATTCGGTGCCTGGGTCGCCGTGACCGGGACAGCGCTGTTTACCGACGGCGTGCGCGCGCCGGTCGTGGTGGCCTATCCGATGATCATCCTGATTACCGCCTTGCTGATCAACAAGCGTACTGCTCTGGCGCTGACCGCCATGACAGTGACGGCAACTTTCGCCATGGTCGCCGCTCACACCTGGGACCTGTTGCCGACCAGCCTGAGCTCGTCGCCGCTGATGTATGCCGCTGACCAGAGCGTCATCTACCTTCTCTCCAGCGCGCTTGCGGTCTTTATCGTCTATTCCTTCCAGCGCCGCCTGGACGAGATGCGCAAGGTCAACAACGAACGCGAGCAAACGCAATCAGACCTGCGCGCGCGCGAAGAACGTTTCGAGTTGCTGTTCGACAGGGCCAGTGAGGGCATTCTGATCCTGCGAAGCGACGGCACCATTGTTGCGGCGAACGAGTCGTTTGCGCTCATGCACGGCTACCAGCCTGAGGAGATGCGCAATCTGAATCTGCGCAAGCTCGACACGCCGGAGGCAGCACTAGGTCTGCCTGAACGCATTCAGCGCATTATGGCTGGCGAGACCCTGACCTTTGAAGTGGAACACTTCCACAAAGACGGCCACGTCATACCACTCGAAGTAACTTCGAGCCTGATTGTCTCAAACGGTGAGTCGCTGCTCCAGGCCTTTCACCGCGATATCACCGAGCGCAGGCTGGCCCAGGACCGGATCAACAATCTGGTGTTCTACGACCCTTTGACAAATTTGCCAAATCGCCGACTGCTGATGGACAGACTGGCGCAGACCTGCGCGGCAGGAGCCCGCCATCAGCAGTTGAGCGCCCTGCTGTTCATCGATCTGGACAACTTCAAAAGCCTCAATGACACGCTGGGACACTTGCACGGCGACAAACTGCTGGCGCAGGTGGCGCAGCGTCTGGCCGCCTGCGTCCGCGAAGGCGACACCGTCGCACGCCTGGGCAGCGATGAATTTGTGGTGATCCTGGAAGACTTGAGCAAGAACGAAATTGAAGCGGCAACACAGACCAGGACGATCGGCGAGAAGGTACTGACCGCGCTCGATCAGGACCACCAGTTCGACCAGGGCACATACCACAGCAGTTGCAGCATCGGCATCACCCTGTTTGGTGGTCATCGCCAGGAAAGCAACGTGGAGCCCCTGAAGCGCGCTGAGTTGGCGATGTATCAGGCCAAGGCCGTCGGCCGCAACGCAATGCGCTTCTTTGACCCGCAGATGCAGGTCGAGGTTGCCTTGCGGCTGGCGCTGGAAGCTGATCTGCGGGAGGCTGTGCTGCACCAGCAATTTGCACTGTATTACCAGGTTCAGGTGGTGGGCAGCGGTCGCGTCACCGGCGTCGAGGCTCTGCTCCGCTGGCAACACCCGCAACGCGGCCTGGTATCACCAGCCGAGTTCATTCCCCTGGCCGAAGAAACAGGCTTGATTTTTCCGATGGGCCAGTGGGTCATGGAAACCGCTTGTCAGCAGCTTGCCCTGTGGGCAGTGCGGCCGCAGACCGAACACCTGACCATGGCGGTCAACGTCAGTGCGCGCCAGTTTCACCAGCAGGAATTTGTTGATCAGGTACTGACAGTGCTTGAGAAAACCGGTGCCAACCCGAAACGGTTGAAGCTGGAACTGACCGAGAGCATGTTGGTGAAGGATATCGAAGGGATCATTACGAAGATGGGCATGCTGAAAGTGAAAGGCGTGAGCTTTTCGCTCGATGACTTTGGTACCGGCTACTCCTCACTGTCCTACCTCAAGCGCCTGCCGCTGGACCAGCTCAAGATCGATCAGGGTTTTGTAAGGAACATCCTCACCGACCCGAACGACTCGGCCATCGCCCGCACCATCGTCGCACTGGCCAACAGTCTGGGCTTGTCCGTAATCGCGGAAGGCGTTGAGATCGAGGCGCAGCGCAATTTTCTGGCAACCCTGGGCTGCCATGCCTACCAGGGCTACCTGTTCAGCCGGCCCATGCCTATCGCGGCGCTTCAGGCGCATTGGCAGGAATCGGGTTGGGCCGATAGTAAAGTTCACGCCGGCTGAGGGCGACTCGCGCACCTGTTTGTGCATTTGGTCTGATTTCGATGTCGGAATGTAGCGCGGACGCGCATAGTCCGGACTGCCTGTATTATTTCAAGGAAATCTCCATGAGCTCCAACATGACACCTGAAGACATTGAACGCCTGGCCCGAAAGCGCGCCGCCAGAAAAATGGGCTGGTATATCCACGCCTTTGTTTACATTGCGGTCAACATCGGCCTGGCGCTGCTGTCAAGTTTCAGCGGCCGACACTGGGCCGTCTTTCCTGCGATGGGCTGGGGTCTGGGCCTGCTGATTCACGGTCTGGTCGTCTTTGTTGCACCACCCGGCAGCAACTTTCGTGAACGCCTGGTGCAGCAGGAGCGCGATCGCCTGCAAGAGCAAAACAGGCGCTGATGACCGTCCTGCCAAAAACCGTCGTACAACGGACGCCGCTGGCACTGTTGCAGCGCAGTCTGCCGGGTCTGACCGTCAACACCTTCATCGCCCTGTGCCTGACGGCATTTGGCGACAACCCGTTTGGTCCGAACCTGGTCTATTCGCACTGCATCGGCATCAGTATCTGGCTATTGATTGAAATCACGCAGTGCTACCTGATGCCAGAGCCCAAGCACCAATGGCGCCGCCTGTACGTGATGATTCCGGTTTGCGTCGTGACGGGCTACGTCATCGGGCTCTATCTTGCAGCCTGGTTGCTCAACTACCCCACCGACGGCATGTGGTCCGAGCAGCCGCGCATGGTGCTGGGCTATCTACTGTTAAGCCTGACGGCCGGCGGCGCCCTGACCTATTACTTCATGAGCCGGGAGCAACTGGCCGCTGCCAACGAGGAGACCGCTCATGCTGCTGCGCTGACCGAAGCGGCGCAACGCCACGCAGCCGAATCCAGGCTGGTGCTGCTGCAGAGCCAGTTGGAGCCGCACATGCTGTTCAACACACTGGCCAACCTGCGGGCACTGATTGGCACCGACCCCGCTGCAGCCACCGCCATGCTGGACCACCTGAACGCCTACCTGCGCGCCACCCTGAACGCCTCGCGTGCCACAGCACATCCGCTGCAAACCGAGTTTGACCGCGTGCGGGACTATCTGGAACTGCTCAAAGTGCGCATGGGACCACGCCTTAGCTACACGCTGGAACTACCCGACGCCCTGGCTGATGTGCCGGTACCGCCACTGATCCTGCAGCCCTTGGTCGAGAACGCCATCAAGCACGGGCTGGAGCCCAAGATCGAGGGCGGCAGCATCACCGTGCGTGCCCGTCACGAGTCAGGCGAGTTGAAGCTGGAAGTGAGCGACAGCGGCGTGGGCCTGCCCGAGGGCAGACAGACGACGGACGGTTTCGGCCTGACCCAGGTGCGTGAGCGGCTGGCCACCATCTACGGACCACACGGAACGCTGGTATTGACTGCAGCCGCTGGGGTGGGCGCAACAGCAAGCCTTGTGTTCCCCTGTGGTCATCCCGGACCTGCCATCTGTCATCCCGGACCTGCTATTTGTCATCCCGGACTGGTAGATTGTCATCCCGGACTTGATCCGGGATCCGGTGCCACGCCTACACTGGATTGCGGGTCGGGCCCGCAATGACATCGGCAGAGCCCGCAATGACGCCGGTATATCAGCAATTTCCATGTCCCTGAGTCGACCATGACCGCAAGTTCCCGACCCACTGCACTGATCGCCGAAGACGAACCACTGCTGGCCGCTGCCTTGCAGTCGGAACTGGCGCTGGCCTGGCCCGAGCTGAACGTTGTGGCCGTGGTGGGGGATGGCGCCTCTGCGGTGACGCAGGCGCTACGACTCCAACCGGATGTGCTGTTCTTCGACATCCGCATGCCGGGTCTGAGCGGGCTGGACGCCGCCGCTGAATTGGCGGACTGCTGGAACACCGACGCGCATCGGGGCACGCCCTTCCCGGCGTTGGTGTTTGTGACCGCTTATGACCAGTACGCCATGGCCGCCTTTGAAGCGCAGGCGATGGATTACCTGCTCAAGCCAGTGCAGGCTGCACGTTTGCGCAAGACGGTTGCCAAGCTGCAGCAGACCCTGGCGAATCGTGCGCAGTCTGCCTTCAATTTCGAAACCACCCTGGGCCAGTTGCGTGGTCTTCTGGGGGCTGCGGCACAACCTGCAAGTGCCCCGCTGAAAGTGATCCAGGCCAGTGTTGGCAGTTCGATCCGCATGGTTCCGGCCGCCGACGTGGTTTATTTCGAAGCCGCCGACAAATACGTGCGTGTTCTCACCGCCAGCCACGAGTACCTGATACGCACGCCGCTCAAGGAACTGCTGCCGCAGCTTGACACCACGCTGTTCTGGCAGATCCATCGTGGCACCGTCGTCAATTCAAGCTGCGTCGAGACCGTGACACGCGACGAAGCGGGCAAACTCAGCGTGTCATTGCGTGGTCGGTCAGAAAAGTTACCGGTGAGCCGGCTCTACGTGCACCTGTTCAAGGCGATGTAGTTCAGGCTTGCGGGTAGCCAGGCATATCGAAAGCGGCCGCTGCCAGCGTCTTGAGCAAGTCGGTGGCAACACTGTCAGCCAGAGCGCACAGCGGCGGGCGCACCGTTGCCCACGACGCAGCGTGCGCGAACTCCGCCACCGCCCGCTTCATGGCTGGGATCATGGACACAGACTGGAAGATCGTGCGCACCACATCGGCCTTGACCTGCAGTTCGGCACCGTTCGGACCATTCCAGCCTTCAAACAGCGCGTGGATGCCGGCCGGGTTCATGTTCACCGTGGCGCTGATGCAACCGGCCGCACCCAGCGGCAAGGCCTTGGACAGCAGGGCCTCGCTGGCCGGAAAGACATCAAAGCCATCGCTGGCAAAGTTGTCGATCATGGCTTTGGTGTTATCCCAGTTGCCCGATGAATCCTTGGCACCTACCACGGTATCGGGGTAGTGCTTGCGCAGCATCGCAATCAGGTTCAGGGTGATAGGCACCTGCGTCACCTGGGGAATGTGGTACAGATAAACCTTCAGCCGCGCATCGCCAACGCGCTCTATCACTTCGGAGTAGTAGGCATAGAGCCCTTCGTCGGAGACCCCTTTGTAGAAAAAGGGCGGCAGCATCAACGCACCCGAGGCACCGTTTTGCACAGCATGCCGGGTCAAAGCGGTGGCGTCCGTCAAAGAGCAGCCGCCGGTGCCGGGCATCAGGCGCGCGGCCGGAATGCCGGCTTCCAGAATCGCATCGGTCAAGGTCAGGCGCTCCGTCACGGCGAGCGACGCCGCTTCCGAATTGGTGCCAAAAATGGCTAGCCCCGCCTTGTTGTCAATCAGCCAGCGGCAGTGCGCCACAAAGCGTTTGACGTCGGGCTCCAGAGAAGCCTTGAACGGCGTCAGGACCGGGGCAAAAACGCCGCGCAAGCGAGTCGTCATGCTGGATTACCTCAGAGTTGAAAAACTGGGGACGCAGTCACGCGTCAAAGCGGTAGCCTACACCATAGACCGAAGCAATGCAGTCGCAGCCGGGCTCCGCGACTGCGGCTTAAGGCTTTGCCAACAAGAATGCTATGGGCGAGCCATGGGCTACATGACATTGCCGACTGACTCCACCAAGGGGGCTTGGGTCGACGTGCACGGTGCCGGTGCCCAGCGCAGCGACCCGAAGGCCGGCAACCCAGACGACTGCACTGAACCCTTGCGCGATACGCTGGTTGGCCACTTGTGTACACTACGATTCACAAACTCTGTTTGAATTCAAAGGAAAATTGATGGAAGCTACCAAAGTAGGTATTCGGGAATTTCGTGCTGGCATGGCCGAGTACATTGCGTCGAGCACGCCAGTCGCGGTGACACGCCATGGGCAAACCATTGGTTATTTCATACCTACC
>CAIYMN010000330.1 GCA_903927295.1 uncultured beta proteobacterium
CCCGGTCCGCCTGGCTGCCCGGGCTCGATACCCACCACCATGGCCCGTACCTCGTCCTTGCCCTGTTGCACCTGCATGGTGAAGTAAGTCACGTTGGCTGCACGCGCCACGCCCGGCATGCCCAGAACGCTGCGCACCAGATCGTCCTTGATGCTCGACGATTCCGCGTACGGACCCTGCGTGTCCTTTTGCACGACCCACAAATCGGCGCCGCTGTTGCTCAGCAGTGCCTGTGCATCATCCACCATGCCCCGGTACACACCGGCCATGCTCAGCGTCACGCCGATCAACAAGCCAAGCCCGAGTCCGGTAAAGACAAACTTCTGCCACGCATGAAGAATGTCACGCCCGGCCAGACTGATCATGGCGCAAGGCCCGCGCCAGCCGGCTTGACCAGTGCATCAACCACCTGCACCCTGCTCTCGCTGCCGAGCGCCTTCTGGCTGTACACCACCACCTCGTCACCCGACTTCAAACCTTCGAGCACCTGCACCTGCCCCTCCAGGCTGCTGGCCCCCAGACGCAGCGGCGTGAACACCGGCTTGCCCGATTCGATCCGCCAGACACCCGTCGCTCCACCCTGGCGCTGGATGCTGGCGCCGGGAATCAGAACAGCCTTGCTGGTAGCGGGCAATTGCAACGTGACTTCTGCCATTTCACCCACCGACACGGCGGATGGCATCTGCTCAAAAGCAACCTGCGCAATTTTTTCTTCGGTGACGCTGTCGCTCAGCAGTTCGACCCGGGCCACGCTGCCTGCCACGGGTGCTTGCGACTGCGATCGCAGCACGATGCTGGCCTTCAGACCCGGCACCAGTCCCGCAGAGCGGCCCTGGTCGATACGCAGCTTGATCCACAGGCTGCCCGGGTCCAACAGACGCAGCACAGACTGGCCCGCCACAACGGTAGAGCCTGCCTCGGCATCGCGACTGCTCACGACAGCGTCCGCTGGCGCCAACAGGCGAACGTTCAGACGATGCTGCAGCAAGGCTGCACGGTCTGCTTTGAGTCGCGTCAAATCCTGCCCCGCTCCAAGGACACTGGCTTGCGCAGCCTGCAGGGCTGCGTCGGCCGAGACCTTCTCCTGCACGCGTGCTTCAAGCGCACCGGCGCTGATGAAGTTTTTGTCAGCCAGATCCTGATTGCGCCGGAAATTGACAGCAGCCAGTTCACGCCGTGCCGCCGCGTCGAGTTGCTGCGCCGCCGCAGCCGCCTGCGCACTGACAGCGCGCGCGATGGACGCGTCCAACGAGGCCAGCCGCTGCTCCAGATCCACCGGATCCATTTCGGCCAGCAACTGGCCCGCTTTCACGCTGTCACCGACATCGACCCGGACGCTGAGCACGCGCCCAGCCACCGTGGGTCCTACGATCCAGCTGCGCCGCGCCTCTACGGTACCAATGCCGAACAGGGCCGGGTTCAATGTGCCTTCCTTGACTTGGCTGACCGTCACCCGTGTGGGTGCCAGAGGGCCAGAGCGCAGCATGACAAAGGCCAGCGCTGCCAGCAGCAAAACCGCCAGGGCAGCCAGCGACAGGCGGCGTTTCATTGAAGTCGGGATATTCATGCAGTCTCACTGACAGTTGTTATGTTGTTTCCATTTTTCTTCATGCCCCATCGCGTTCGTGAAACGCTGAAAAACAAACGGGACCCAAGAGTGGACCCCGAACCTTGGATAAAGAACCTGGCTTGCCGTCAAGCCTCAGCTCACTCCTTGATCGCGATCTTGTCCCCAGGACCGAACTCTACATTAGCCCGGAGGTAGCGCACCTTGATCCCCTTTTCTTTCAGGACATCAAAAGCCAGTTCCGCTCTGGTCCCCGAGGAGCAGTGAAACAGCACCGGTTTGCCCGCGGGAATTTCCGAAGTCCGATTGGCCATCTCTTCAGCCGGAATGTTCATGGCGCCAGCGATATGTCCTTTGGCAAATTCTTCGGCTGTTCGGACGTCGATCACCAGATGGGATTTGGTTTTGATCGCTTCGTCGAAGTCCTTGATCGACACCTCGCCTTCGGCCAACTTTCGGACATAACTGATCTTTGTCGGCAACGCACCAGTCAGCAGCTGATTGCCAGCAGCCAGCCAGGCTTTTGCGCCACCAGCGAAGACGGTAGCGCTCTTGTATTCCCACTCTCTGGTCCACTCCAGGGCGTCGTTCGCCTCCTCGTCGCGGTCCGAATAGAAAACGATGGCCGCACCATGAAAGTCCGGAAATTGCTTCTCGGCCCCGCGCAGAGCCGCAGCAGGGATGTTGACGGCACGCGGTATGTAGCCTGCCGCGGCCTTTTCCGCACTTCTGAGGTCAATCAGCACGAGATTGCCGTTCTTGACGAAGGAC
>CAIYMN010000331.1 GCA_903927295.1 uncultured beta proteobacterium
CCCACACCATGTTTTTTGGCATCGGCGCCTATGGCATCGCGGTAGCCACGACGCGCATCGGACCGACCTGGGAAGCGCTCGCTGTCGGGCTGGTGTGTTCGCTCGGACTGTCGCTGTTGCTGGCACTGCTGGTGGGATTGTTCTCGCTTCGAGTCAGAGCCATCTTCTTTGCCATGATCACGCTCGCTGTGGCCTCCGCTTTCCTGACGCTGGCGTCTCAGCTTTCCGATATCACGGGCGGTGAAGATGGGCTGACCTTCAAGGTGCCAGAGATTCTTTCGCCGGGCTTTGAGTTCTCGGAGCAGCCTTTTCTGGGCGTCATGCTCGACGGTCGCCTGCTGTGCTATTACCTGCTGTTTGCTGCCGCCTTGCTGCTGCTACTGGCCATGCTGCGCATCGTGAACTCGCCTTTTGGTCGTGTGCTGCAAGCGATCCGGGAGAATGAATTCAGGGCTGAGGCCATCGGTTACCGGGTCGTTGTTTACCGCACCCTGTCAAGTGTGCTGTCGGCTCTTTTTGCCTGCCTGGCTGGTGCCATGCTGGCGCTTTGGCTGCGCTACAACGGGCCTGATACCTCCCTTTCTTTCGAGGTCATGATGGACGTGCTGTTGATTGTCGTGATCGGAGGCATGGGTACCATTTATGGCGCGGTCATCGGCTCGGTGCTGTTTCTGGTGGCGCAAAGCTATCTGCAGGACCTGTTGCGACTGGGCAGTGAGGCCGCAGCATCGTTGCCCTGGCTTTCAGCCCTGCTGTCGCCGGATCGCTGGCTGCTTTGGCTGGGCGTTTTGTTTGTGCTGTCGGTGTACAACTTCCCGACCGGAGTGGTGGGGCGTTTGCGCGCCAATGCGGCGGGAGTCAAAGTATGACATTGCCAGCAGCTTGTTCATCGGCCTATATTCGATGCGCCGGGCGCGAGATTCACTATACCGAGTGGGGCGCCGGCAATCAAGCTACCGTGATTGCCTGGCATGGTCTGGCGCGCACCGGGCGCGACATGGATGAACTGGCGGCGCACCTGAGCACGCAGGGTTACCGCGTCATCTGCCCGGACACGATCGGGCGAGGGCTGAGCCAGTGGAGCCCGACGCCCGAGCAGGAGTACTGTCTGGCCTTTTACGCCCGCATCGCTGGCGAACTGTTTGACCGGCTTGGCGTGGATCGGGCGCACTGGGTCGGTACATCGATGGGGGGATCGATTGGCACGGTTTGCGCGTCGGGCTTGTTGGAGTCGGGACTGGAGCGGCGCATCGTGAGCCTGACCCTGAACGACAACGCGCCGCAGTTGGCACAGGCAGCGATTGAGCGTATTCGTGCCTACGCTGGCAGTCCACCAGCGTTTGACACGGTGCTGGAGCTGGAAGCCTTTTTCCGCCAGGTCTACAAACCCTATGGCTGGTTGAGTGATGCGCAGTGGCGCCGGCTCACCGAAACGTCCACCCGACGCTTGAGCAATGGCCAGGTCACGCCACATTACGACCCCGCCATGGTTCAGCAGTTCATCAGCCACCCAGACGACTATTCCATCTGGAATCACTACGACCGGATTGCTGTTCCCGTGTTGTGCCTGCGCGGTGCCGATTCGGATCTGGTTTTGCCCGAAACGATTGATCAGATGCAAGTTCGTGGCCCGGGTCAAAAGGGCTTGTTGCAAGTGACGGAGGTTGCGGGATGCGGTCATGCACCGGCTCTCAATGTGCCCGAACAACTGGACCGGATTGCGCTGTTTATTGAGGCCGCGAACCAGACCGAGGCGCACGCTTAGACGCGCTCGTCCTTCATGAATTCCCTGGCAGGCAAGTCAATCTCGATCACGTGCGTGCTCACCAGATCGACAACCATCTCTACCAAGGTGATTCTGTCCCGGTAAGTCAGGATGTTGTGGCTCAGAGTGCTTGCCAGTACATCGATATAGGCATCGTGCCTGGCCTTGTGGTCGACCAGAGTCGGACAGGCGTTGCGCGCCAGAACTTTTTCTTCGGCACCGAAGTGCTCTCGTGCCGACTCGGCAAAGTCATTGATGGCCATGTGAAAGGCCTGAATGTCGGCGTCAGAATTTTCCAGCAAGCCGACCAGTTGCCGGCCGAGTTTGAACAAGACTTTGTGCTGTCTGTCGATGGCATCATTGCCCATGCTCAGACTGGGACTCCAAGCGGGAATCTGGACCATAGGCGAAAGCATGCCGCAACTCTTCAGCGATGCCTATCCCCCAATTGGGGGATATGTGGTGCAGCAGGGTTGATATTCATCAACATCAGCTCGGGTCGTGGGACCGTCATCGCGGCTTGGGGACTGGTTCCTCCAGCGTTTTCGCCAACGCCGAGGATGCGACCGCGATGGCCTCGATTTCGGACGTGAAGTTCAAATCGGCAACGCTGGCTTGCGCGATGGATCGTAGACGATCTTCAAGCTGCGCTGCGCTTTCCGAGAGCCGGTCCAGTCCCAGTGTGGCGGCGCTGCCCTTGAGCGTGTGGGCCAATGCCCTGGCCGCGATATAGTCGCCGGCGGCAAGCTGTGCGCTCATATGGGCGTGATCGTCGCCATGGGTCTGGATAAAGCGGCGCAGCAGCACCAGATAGTTCCCTGCATTGCCCAACACGACCGCCAGACCGCGCGTCAGATCCACGCCTGCCAGGTGGGTCAGGCGGGTCAGGGCGGCTTCAGTTGGCGTGTCACTGGATGCAGGAACGCTGTTTACCGACGGCGCCGCGTGCCCACGTGCATCCTCTTCGGTGATGCTCGCGTCCGGCGGCAACCATTTGACCAGTGCGCTGTAGAGCGCCAGCGGCTCCACCGGCTTGGCGACGAAGTCATTCATGCCCGCTGTCTGACAGGCATGGCGGTCCTCCTTGAAAACGTTGGCCGTCATGGCCAGAATAGGTATGTTCTGCCAACCTGGCAGCGTGCGTATCGTGCGAGTCGCTTCCAGACCGTCCATGCCCGGCATCTGCATGTCCATCAGGACCAGGTCGTAGAACTGGGTGCTTGCCATCCGCACCGCTTCGACCCCGTCGACGGCGGTGTCGACCACCAGAGTGACGCCTTTCAACAACTCCAGCGCCACTTCACGGTTGATGGCGTTGTCTTCGGCCAGCAGCAATCGGGCGCGACCGCCGCGCTGGCGCAGGCGGGACTCCATTTCAGCGCTGTCGTTGCCGGCTTCTGTCTGGGTGCTGGGCATGATGCCGTGACCACACTGCAACCGTACCGTGAACCAGAAGGTGCTGCCCTGGCCGGGCGTGCTCTGGACGCCTACATCACCGCCCATCAGTTGCACCAGGCGCCGGGTAATGGACAGACCCAGGCCGGTGCCGCCGTACTTGCGGGTGGTTGAACTGTCCGCCTGTTCAAAGGCTTCAAACAGGCTGTCCAGCTTGTCCGGTGCTATGCCGTCGCCGCTGTCCTGCACCTCGAAGCGAACCAGCAGGTTGCCAGCGTCCTGCTGCAGGAGTTTGGCGCGCAAGGCAATGCTGCCACGCGCCGTAAATTTCACCGCATTGCCGGCGTAATTGAGCAAGGCCTGGCGCAGGCGGGTCGCGTCGCCGCGCAGCCACAGCGGAACCGCGTCGCCGTCAAGCTCGATCTGCAGTCCCTTGGAACGTACCTGCTCACCGAGCATGGAAGCGACATTGTCCAGAATCGCCGACAGGTGAAAATCCTCGTCCTCGAGTTGCAGCTTGCCGGCCTCGATCTTGGACAGGTCCAGGATGTCGTTGATGATGGACAGCAGATGTCGGCCCGACGCGTCCAGCCTCTGCAGTCTTTCGGCCTGCTGCGGTGTGGGTCCGGAGCGCCGCAGCAAGTGGGTCAGGCCGATGATGGCGTTCATCGGCGTGCGGATCTCGTGGCTCATGTTGGCCAGGAAAGTGCTCTTGGCCTGACTGGCGGCATCGGCGATGGCCAGCGCCTTTTCAAGTTTTTCCTCGGCCCGTTTGCGCTCGGTAATGTCACGCGCGGCGGCAAAGACGCCCAGCACCTTGCCATCGGGATCGCGGTAAACGCTGGCGTTGTAAAGAACCTCGGTCACGCCGCCCAGGGCATGTCGGATTGCCAGCGGATAGTCTCTGACAGCACCTTGGGCGAATACCTGCTGATAGCCGGCGCGCGCCTGATCCGGCCGGGTGAAGTAGTCGGCAAAATCGCTACCGAGCAATTTGCCCCTGGGGACGCCGGTCACCTGTTCGGTGGCGGCATTGACGTCCGTGATCTTGCCTTGCGCACTGATGGTCACCAGCGGGTCCAGACTCGCTTCGAGCAGACTGCGGGAATACAGTGCGGTGCGACGCGTCATTCCCTCGGCCTCTTTGCGCGCTGCCATCTCCTGCTGCAAATCCTCGTTGGTCTGCCTGACCTGGGCCAGATTGGGCAGTTTAAGCGCGCGCGGAATCAAGGGCCAGAAGGCGATGGCTGTGGCGACCGAAATCAGCGCTGTTACGGCCTTGAGCAGGGCATCCAGGGCATACATGGGCTCCCACAGCACAACCACCCCCATCAGGTGCGTGGTGCCGCAAGCCATGATGAAGGCTGCGAACAGCCACAGCAGCCAGGGGTAAGGAAAATCCCTGCGCTGTCGTGCGAAGTAAATCAGTCCCGCAGGCATCGAGAAATAGGAAAGAAAGATCAGGATGTCGCTGACGACAAAAGTGGTCACCAGCGTCGGTGACCAGCTGATGCAATAGCCATGCGGTATATAGCCGTTGACGGCCAGCAGTCGGCTCAGTTCATTCAGCATGATTTCCTCCTAATGGCTTGAATCCATTCTGTGCAACACGGTTTGGAACAGGGTATCGGGGTCAAATGGCTTCGCCAACAAGTCGCTCATGCCAGCTTCCAGGTCCTGTTGGCGTTACCGGGCTAGGGTTTTTAGCAGTGCGCAGGCAGCCTCGAACTCAAAGCGCCGGATCAGGCGTGAGAGGGCCTGCGCGCCTTCGCCCAGGCAGGCCTGCAAAAGGACGCTGTGCTCGTCAAACAGAGCCAGGGCGCGCGTGTCGCTCTGGGTTAGCAACGCTTCGAGTTGATCGAGCACGCGTGCCAGAGCCTGGCGGTCAACCGGGGCTGGCGCAGGCGCGGGCGAGCGGGGCAAAGCAGGCATGGCGGCAACCAGCGAAACCAGTTCCTGGTTGATCGCCTGTACCTCGTGCTGCACTTGTTGCATCGAGGGAGCATTCGCCGAGTTCAGGTGCTCCTGCAGGGAACTCGCCAAGCTGGCCAGGGTATTCAGGCCGAGCGTACCCGCAGTACCTTTGATCAGGTGCGCCAGGTGCCGCACGGCCTGCGGGTCGTCGGCCTGGAGATGCAGGGTCTGTTCCAGGGCCGACTCGATGAAGCGCTCCAGCAGATCGAGGTATTTGGCGGCATTGCCACGCACAGCACCCAGGCCGCGTGCAACGTTCAGGCCTGGCAGGCGCAGCAGGCGTACCAGCGCCTCAGGTGCATTCACATCTGTCGGCGCGTCCGTGCGGGTGCCGCCAGCCTGTTCTACTGCCAGTGGCGAGGGCACGCTGGATCTGCCCTGAGGCGCGGTACTCTGGCCCAGGGCAAGCCAGCGCAGCAGCATGCGGTAGAGCACATCGGGCCCAACCGGCTTGGCGATAAAGTCATTCATGCCCGCTTCGATGCAGGCGCGCCGGTCCTCGTCAAAGGCGTTGGCCGTCATGGCGATAATCGGCTTGTTATGCCAACCCGGCAGTGCGCGAATCGCGCGCGTCGCCGCCAAACCTCCCATGTTGGGCATTTGCATGTCCATCAGGATCAGGGCGTAGTCGATGGTCTGCGCCAGTTGCAGAGCCTCGAGGCCATCATCGGCAGTGTCCACCGCCAGAGCGACGCCGTGCAACAACTCCAGCGCCACTTCACGGTTGATGGCATTGTCCTCGGCCAGCAGGATGCGACTGCCCGCGTACTTGCGGCGCAGCGCAGCTTCCACATCGCCAGGATCGACGGCTCTCTCCAGAATTGGGGTTACACCGTGTCCGCGTTGCAACCGGGCAGTGAACCAGAAAGTGCTGCCCATGCCGGGTGTGCTGTCAACACCCACGTCACCACCCATCAGCAGTGCCAGTCGGCGCGTGATGACCAGGCCCAGACTGGTGCCGCCGTAGCGCCGGGTCGTGGAGGCGTCGGCCTGCTCGAAGGCGTGAAACAGGTTGCCGGTCTGTTCGGCAGTGAGGCCGATGCCGCTGTCCTGCACTTCAAAGCGCACCAGCAAGTGCTCGTCGCCATCCTGCAGCAGTTTGGCGCGCAGTGCAATGGAGCCCTTCTCGGTGAATTTAATGGCGTTGCCTGCGTAATTCAGCAGCGCCTGGCGCAGCCGGGTCGGGTCACCGCGCAGCCATTGCGGCACGGCGTCGGCGTCGAGCTCGACCGTCAAGCCCTTGGCGCGGGCCTGCTCGGCGATAAAGGAACCCACGTTGTCGAGTACCGCCGAGAGGTGGAAGTCGGTGTTCTCGACCTGCAGCCGTTCGGCCTCGATCTTGGACAGGTCCAGGATGTCGTTGATGATGGACAGCAGGTGGCGGCTGGCGCTATCGATCTTGTCCAGGCGCTCCATCTGCTGAGGCGTGGCGCCCGAGCGCAGCAGCAGGTGGTTCAAGCCGATGATGGCGTTCATCGGGGTACGGATCTCGTGGCTCATATTGGCCAGGAAGTTGCTCTTGGCCCGGTTGGCGGTGTCGGCCTGCTGGCGCGCAGCGTCGAGCTCGGCAGTGCGGCTCTGGACCAGTTCTTCCAGATGGAAGCGGTGGCGATCGAGTTCCAGGCCTATGCGCTTCTTTTCCGTGATGTCTTCTTTCACCGCGACGTAGTGCGTGACGGTGCCGTTGCTCTGGCGCAGCGGTGTGATGATGGCAAATTCGAT
Source organism: uncultured beta proteobacterium (assembly GCA_903927295.1). Classification (GTDB taxonomy): domain Bacteria; phylum Pseudomonadota; class Gammaproteobacteria; order Burkholderiales; family Burkholderiaceae_C; genus Rhodoferax. The sequence goes on from CAIYMN010000331.1 coordinate 6,857, forward strand.
GTATTCGCTGCCGTCCTTATTGCGGTTACAGAACTCGCCCTTCCAGGCGAGGCCCTGGCTCAGGGCAGCCCACATCGCATCGTAGGTCCGTTGCGGCGTCTTGCCGGATTGCAGCACGCGCGGGTTCTGGCCCAGCACCTCGTCGCGGGTATAGCCAGTGGCCTGCAGAAAGGCCGCGTTGACGTACTCGATCGTGGCATTCAGGCCCGTGATCACAATGCTCTCGGGACTTTGCTCCACCGCCAGCGAGAGCTTGCGCAGCTCGGATTCGGTGGTCTTGCGCTCCGTGATGTCGGTGCCGACGCCGCGGTAGCCCCTAAACCGGCCGGATGCATCAAACGTCGGCTCGCCACTCAAGCGCACGTAATGCTTGAGCCCGTCACCGAAGACACGCCCGATCTCGAACTCGCGAAACGGCTGGTGTGCACCGGTGATGGCCTCCAGTAGCGAGAGTTCAGCCTCATCCCAGACCACGCCCGGTTGTTCGCGGCGCGTGCGGCCGATAAAGGTGTCGAGCGGTCCGGCGCTGGCCCCTGAAATGCGGGTAAAGCGTAGCTGCTCGTCCTGCTCCCAATACCAGTCTGAGGACAGGTTGACCAAGGCCTCATAACGCGCTTCACTCGCTTGCATCGCAGCGTTGGAGCGGCGCTGGCGCACGATGCGCCAGATCGCGTCGGCGATCAGGCGAACCGTCTCCACATCAAATTCGTTGTAGGCGTCGGGCTTGTTGCCCACACCCACCATCATGCGTACCAGTTCCTGGTCGATTACCGGCACACTGATCAAGCGCTGCAAGGGTGCATGGCCTGCAGGCAGGCCGCGTTTGCCGCTGGCCGCTGCGTAGTCGTTGACCAGCACGGGAGCGCGTTGGCGCAGTGCCTCGGCCCACAGACCGGCCTGCGTGATGGGGTAGTGCTTGTCAAAGGCTGCGCTGCAGTAGTGCGCAAGCGTTGCGGCCGACCAGGTTCCCAGCTCAATATTTTCCTGATCTTCGTGCACGAAATGGACAAAGGCAATCTGGCTGCCCGAGAGCTGTTCCGCCAGCGCCGCGCCATGCTGCAGAAAAGCAAGCTCGTCCATGGTCTCCGCCAGGCCGGGCATGGCCAGCAATGCCAGTGTGCGATCGATCTGCTGCTGCAACTGCTGCTTCATGCGCTGCAGCTCAATGTTCTGTTTTTCCAGTTGCTTGCGCGAGTTTTCCAGTGCGAACTGGTTGGCGACCCTGAGCACCAGCTCTTCGCTGTGCACGGGCTTGGAAACAGAGTCTGCTGCGCCGAGCTCGAATGCCAGCGCGCGTTGCTCGGTCCCGGTGGCGGCACTCAGGATCATGACCGGAATATGGCGCTTGTGCGGATCGGCCTTGATACGGCGCAAGACTTGCAAACCGTCCATGTCCGGCAAGAAAGGATCGAGCAGGATCAACTCCGGCGTATGCTCGGTGAGTGCGGCCAGCGCAAGTTCACCCGTGCTGACGGGCACCACCAGATAGCCCTCGGCGCTCAGGATGGTGGACAGCAACTGTAGCGACACGAGGTCGCCGTCGGCCGCCAGAATTTGACCTTTGCTGCTCACTTGACGTCCTGGCTGGTCTCGGCAATGGCGACAAATCGCTCGTAGTGGGCGACAAAAGCGTCCACCATATCCGGATCGAAATGCTTGCCGCGCTCGGCGGCAATGACGTCGCGTGCCTCTTCGAAGCGCATGGCCAGCTTGTAGACGCGTGTGGTTGTCAGCGCATCGAACACATCGGCCAGCGCCATCAGGCGTGCTGCCACAGGAATTGCTTCGCCGCGCAGACCATCGGGGTAGCCGCTACCGTCCCAGCGCTCGTGGTGCCAGTGCGCGATCTCCTTGGCCAGCTGCAAAAAAGGCAGCGGCATGGCGATATCGTGTTCGGCCTGCTCGATGGCCTCGCTGCCGAGCCTGGCATGGGTCTTCATGACGGCCCATTCTTGCTGGTCGAGTTTGCCCGGTTTGAGAAGGATCTGGTCCGGAATGCCGACCTTGCCGATGTCGTGCAAGGCGGCAGAGCGCTCCACCAGGTTGATATAGGCGTCGCTGAAAAGCGACTGAAAGCGCGGATGCTGGCGCAGCACGGTGGCGAGCTCGCGCACGTAGCCTTGCGTGCGCAGGAGATGATGGCCGGTTTCCGGGTCACGCGTTTCGGCCAGATGCGCCAGGGCGCGGATGCTGACCTGCTGGGTCAAATCGTTTTCTGCCATGCGCCGTGACACTTCGATCTCGAGTTGCTGGTTTTGCACCTGCATCCAGTCGCGAGCCTGCTTGGCCAGCAGTTGCGTGTGCACGCGCGCCAGCACCAGCGCTGGCGTGATGGGCTTGGTGATGTAGTCGGCTGCGCCGGCGGCCAAGCCGCGCTCTTCCTCGTTGGCGCTGGCCAGTGCGGTGAGAAAAACGACCGGGATGTGCTGCGTTTTTGGGTCGTCCTGGAGTTGCTGCAGCACCGCATAGCCGTCCATCTCCGGCATCATGACGTCCAACAGAATCAGGTCGGGCGCAGTAGCCGCTCGTGCGATGCGCAATGCTGCCTCGCCGCTGTTGGCTGCCAGTACCCGATAGAGTGGCGACAGCAACTCACTGAGCACGTAGAGATTCTCGGCAGAATCGTCGACGATCAGGAGGGTTGCAGCTTCGGTATTCACCATGGCGTATACGGCGCGGGAGCGACTCGCCATTCTACGTCGCGCCCAGGGGTCTACAAGCTTGAATTGGTTCCCTGGTTCCCGCCGATCCTGGCTGATGCAAAGGCGCCAACAGCTCGAGTTTCCCGGTTAGCAGGAGACGCTGTCATCGAACCAGAAGAGGCGTTGCGCTTACCGTGTTGACCATGCCTTGGTTAATCAATTGCGCCCTGTGCCAAGGCGGCACGGCGCGAGGCTGCCAGCGCAGGTGCTTGCGCGCTGCGGCTTGGCCAGCCGGCCAGGTGGCGCTCACTCAACGCACCCAGCGCTTCGATCCACTCGGACTCGGCGTTCAAGCACGCAATGTAGTGAAATTCAGTACCACCGGCTTGCATGAAGGCGCTGCGCCCTTCAATGTCGATCTCTTCCAGCGTTTCCAGACAGTCGCTGGTGAAACCGGGACACACGACGTCGACACGTCGAGTGCCGGCTTGGGCCAGGGCAATCAGGCTTGGTTCGGTGTAGGGCTGCAACCAACGGGCGCGACCCAGGCGGGACTGAAATGTCACTTTGTACTGTTCACTGGACAGACCCAGGCGCTCAGCCAGCAGGCGTGCCGTCTTGAAACATTCGCAGTGATAAGGGTCACCCAGTTGCAGTGTGCGCTCGGGCACACCGTGAAAGCTCATCACCAGTTGCTCTGGGCGTCCGTACATCTTCCAGCTGCGCTCTATGCTCCGGGCAAGCGCGAGGATGTATCCGGCATCATCGTGATAGCGGTTGACAAAGCGCAGTTCCGGCAGATTTCGTACCTTGGCGGTCCAGGCGTAGACCGCGTCGAACAGGCTCGCCGTGGTGGTGGCGGAGTACTGCGGGTAGGCCGGTACGACCAGAACGCGGGTCGCACCTTCGGCTTTCAGTGCGTCGAGCTGCGCGGCGATCGAAGTCTGTCCGTAGCGCATCGCGTAGCGCACCAGTACGTCATGTCCGCGCTCGACCATCCAGGCCTGCAGCGACCCCGCTTGCCTTTCGGTCCAGACCTTCAGGGGCGAGCCCTCCGGCGTCCAGATGCTGGCGTATTTGGCGGCCGACTTGGCAGGACGAAAAGGCAGGATGATACAGTGCAGAATCAGCCACCAGAGCAGGCGCGGAATTTCAACGACTCGCGGATCGCTCAGGAATTCCCCCAGAAAGCGCCGTACATCGGCGGTACCTGCTGTCGCGGGGGTACCGAGGTTGCAAAAAATAATCCCGGTGCGCGGCGTCTGACCATGTGTGTAAGGGGGTTCTGGCTTGAATGAGCTCATGGTTCGTATTGTCAGTCAAGTGTGACGATGGGCATCGCCGGACGAGGGCATCACCGTCCTGGTGCCAGGGTCAATGTGCTGCGCGTGTTTGCCGCAACATCGGCTTCACTCAGATGCTGCGCCACGTAGCCACCAGCGACGAAAGTGGGCGCCTGGTCCTTGTAATGCGCATCAAACAGCACGCCGCTCTGACCTACCGGGCTGATACCAAGCGCCTTGTTCGCATCGGCGAAATCGATGACGCGCCGGGTCGACGGCCCGTAGCTGACGGCCCAGGGTGCCGGTCCGATGTGGTGACCCAGGTTGTTCGGCAGTTCGCGTCCGCCGGGGGCCGCGAAGGGGCCGATGTTGAAGAGTTTGTCAAGCGGCTTTTGCGCTGCCAGCGGATGGCCATGCGTCAACGTGTGTGCCTTGCCCCAGGTCCAGGCGGCGCTGCTCGCTCCGAACGAGGTTTGCAGATGCGTGAGCGTGGCACGCCAGGCGACCTTGAGCGTGTCACTGCGGCTCTCGATGGCGGGCGTGTTGCGGTTGTCCCACCACGCCGAATCGGCATCGGCAATCAACCGGGGCAGGGCAAATTCCAGTGCGCGAGTTGTCAGCAGATTCTTGAATTGCACTTCACCGATCTCGTCGGCCATGGTGGCGCGCGCGATTTCATACAGCAACTGGTGGTAGACCGTCGCGTTGACGCTGTCGAGGCCGTGTTGGCCGTCCCAGAGCGAAAGGTTCTGCAGCAGATTGCGTTCGGACGGGTCGGTAACAACGTTAGTCAGCACTGGTAGCAGGAGTTTGAGTACGCGCTGGCTGTAGCTGGTCTTGGTGTCGAGCTGCAGGGCTTGACTGGCCTTGTTATCCCACTTGACGGAGCCATCACGCAGACGCTCGTCGAGTCGCTGGGCGCGCTCTGGCACGCAGTAGTATCCCGGCACCGGCACGCCATTGGCGGATTTGGGTTCATGGTTGGCCGAGACGATGTAGCCACGCGCCGGGTTGACTTCCTGCGGGTTCTCGCTAAAGGGGTAAAAGCCGAGCTTGTCGGCTTCGGTGTTGCTGCCGTCAAGGATGAAGCTGGGGTTCACATTGGCCGGGCGGATCGGCAGTTTGGCAGCAGCCCACCAGCCGATGTCACCGCCGGCGCTAGCCCAAACCACGTTCAGGCCGGGTGCATGGATTTTGCTCGCCGCCTGAGCCGCCTTGGCAGAGGTGTCGGCGCGATTGAGTTCATAGATGGCGTCGAGGATCGGATTTTCGGTCTCCAGAAAGGCCCACCACATGGCGATCGGCGTTTTGCCGAGCAGGCTTGGGAAGGCGTCGGTGATGACAGGCCCGTGGGGCGAGCGGCGCAGCGTCAGCTTGATCGGCGCAGCGCCCTTCACGAGGATGGTCTCTTCGCGACTTTGCATGTCAACCCATTGGCCGTGGTACCAGACCTGATTCGCGTTATCGGGGTTGACTTTCTCGGCGACCAGGTCAATGTCGTCGTTCTCGAACATCGTCAGACTCCAGCCGAATTGTGCGTTGTGGCCAAGCAGGGCAGTCGGAACCAGCCCCTGATGATGACCATACAACTCGAAGCCTGGCGCCGACAAATGTGCCTCGTACCAGACCGCAGGGGCGGAGTAGGCAATGTGCGGGTCGCCAGCGAGCAGGGGTTTGCCGCTGGCGCTGCGGCTACCGGAAACCGCCCACGCGTTGCTGCCTTCGAACTGCGGCAATCCTGCCATTTCCAGTGCCTTCTGACTGAGCTGCGCGATCTGGTCGAGCTGTTGCCAGTCGGCGCGGTTCATGGATTTCGTCAATCCCGCCGTGGTCACTCCCTCCGGGTGGGAATCGAGGTCAAAGATTTTCAGATAGCCGGCGCCAAGCTTGTCGCGCACGTAGGTCAGTGCCGGTTCGGTGCGAAAGGTCGCAGCGAAGCTGTAGGCCAGGTAGCCGGTCACGGCAAAAGTATCCTGCGCCGTGAACGCACGTTTTGGAATTCCCAGCAGGTCAAATTCGAGCGGTGCCGGGTGCGTTGCCTGAAACTGGTTGATGCCATCCAGGTACGCTGCCAGTGCCTTGGATGCTGCGCTATTGCGGTCTATCCTGGCCACAGCGGACTGCGCGTGCTCCCGAATTCCCAGGGTGCGAAAGAGTTTGTCAACATCGACCAGCTTGGGTCCCAGTACTTCGGCCAGTTCGCCCTGCGCCAGGCGGCGCATCATTTCCATTTGAAACAAGCGGTCCTGCGCCTGCACATAGCCGAGTGAGCGGTACAGGTCGGCTTCGTTCTCGGCACGGATGTGGGGCACACCGCGTTCGTCATAGCGCACCGTTACCGGGGCCTGCAACTGGCTCAGGGTGAGGTTGCCGGAGCGCTGCGGTTGTTTGCTGTACAGGTACCAGGAAACGCCTGCTGTGCCGACCACGATCAGCGTGGCCAGCAGCAGGGCAATGATCTTCAAGGCGCGTTTCATGGGGTTGACTCCTTGTTGGTATCGTTGGTGCCTTTGACATCATAGACGTCCAGCGCAACGGCCCTGGCGGCGCTGACGCCGCTGCGCACTGCGCCTTCAAGTGTGGCTGGATAGGGGCCGGCTACATAGTCGCCGCAGACGAGCAGTCCCGGTGCAATTCTTTGAGCGGGTCGCAGCAACGCCGGCGTGCAGACAAAGGTGGCACGCCGCTCCACGATGGTTTGAACGGCTTGCAGGCTCAGTCCCAGTTGCATTTGCGCCTGCTGCAGCACCTGGGCCTGCAAGGTTTCGCGGTCCTGAGTGCTCGCGCTCACAACGAAGGCCAGCAGACCGGGCGCCGAGCCGAGTTGACCGCGGTCAAAGACAAATTGCGCCGGGGCGGGCGAGATCTCGCTGGTCGTGCTGCGCAGCGCCAGCATGGGTTGCGTCAGGGTAGCTTCGGCGCCCCACGCGTAGACCGTGCTGATGGCCGCGAAGCGCAAACCACGGCAGACCGGTGTCCATTCGGCGATACTTTTGGCGACAGAAACCGGCAGGCCGGGGGCGCTTTGTTCAAGCAGTCTGACCGATTCCGTGGCGGACGTGGCGAGAAGCACTGCGTCAAAGCGCTGCTCGCCGATGTCCCACTGGCCGCCCTGGCGCGCTACGGTGTCGATGCGCTGACCCAAATGCAGTTCGGCACCATGCAGCGTCAGCCAGCGCGCAGCCGCGTGGGGAAAAAGCTCGGACAAGTCGACTCGAGGCAAGAGCAGATGGGAACTACCGGTCTCACCCAGGAGGGCGTCCTTGAGGATGCGCAGGAATACCTGAGCGCTGGCATGCTCGGTCGCTGTGTTGAGCGCCGACAGGCAAAGTGGTTCGATAAGTTCCCTTGTCACGCGCGGGCTCAAACCCCGGCACAACTCGGCCACGCTGAGTGTGGCGTCACATTGAAATCTTTGCCTTTGCCAGCGTCCAGCCAGGCGAAGCAGAGACCACTTGTCTGCGAGCCGCCAACCGCGTGCGCCGACGATGCCGGCCAGCGCGTCCAGCGGCGCCGACCAGCGCGGAAACTGCACGCCACTGGCGTCGGGAAAGCGCAGTGTCATGGGCAGGCGCAGCAAGGCCTGTTTCTCACTGACACCAACTTGTCGCATCAACTGCAGGGTTTGGCTGTAGGCGCCGATCAGAATGTGCTGACCGTTGTCGAGGCTCACTGGTGAGCCGTCCGGCAGTTGACCAGGTACCGATCGGGCGCGACCGCCCAAATTGTGTGATGCTTCGAAGAGCGAGATCCGATGTCCGCACGTGGTCGCCTCAACCGCCGCAGCCATGCCGGCCCAGCCCGCGCCAATGATGGCGATCTTCATGGCCCGGCCGCTGCGCCGGGCCGCCCCAAGCAAGGCTGCGCCCCCTCGGGGGGCAGCGCAGTACGCGAAGCGACAAGCGTGGGGGTCATGTTCCCAGGGCCTGCACTTTCCACGCCAGCCAGAGCTTGCGCAAAGGGGTGAGGCTGGTGCGCTGGCGCAGTACCTGGAACTTGTCGTGTTCAATTTCCCGAAGCAAGGCCCGGTAGATTGCCGCCATCATCAATCCCGGCTTCTGAGCTCGACGGTCGGCGCTCGGCAGCAATTGCAGCGCCTCGTCGTACAGGTCATGGGCCCGCTGCGCCTGGAACTTCATCAGTTCGATGAAGCGATCGGAGTCGCTGCGTTGGAGGATCTCATGGGCCTTGACGTCAAATTGCTGCAACTCGTTCATTGGCAAATAGATGCGACCGCGCAGTGCATCTTCACCGACATCCCGGATGATGTTGGTTAGCTGCAGTGCCAGACCCAGCTTGTGGGCGTACAGCGTAGTTTGGTTCTGTGTCTGTCCAAAGATACGGGCCGCCACTTCACCAACAATGCCGGCCACCAGTTCACAGTAGCGTTGCAGGGCGGTGTAATCCAGGTAGCGGGTCTGATTCAAATCCATCTGACAGCCCTCGATGACGGCTTGCAGATGTCGCTGCTCGATGGCGAAGCGTTTGGTCAGCGGCATCAGCGCCTGCAGCACCGGGTGGCTGGGGGTGCCGCTGAAGGCCTGGCTCACTTCGGCTTGCCACCAGGCCAGCTTGGCACCGGCAACGCTGGTGTCCGCGGTGTCGTCCACCACGTCGTCGATCTCGCGGCAGAATGCGTAGAAGGCCGTAATGGCGGCGCGGCGCGGGGCTGGCAGAAACAAGAACGCATAGTAAAAGCTGCTTCCGGAGGCGGCGGCTTTTTGCTGAACGTATTCTTGCGGTGTCATGGTGGGTCCGAATGAGAATAGTTTAATCAGGCTGCATGCTTCATGCGCCAGGCACGCCACAGCAGCAGTGGCAGCTCCATCAGGCCAAGTTTGGGCCGGACGCGCCACGTCTCGTAGTCCAATGCCACGATCTTGTCGAGTATGCGCAGGCCGCCTTGCACCGCCAGACGCAACTCCCAACCAGCGCGACCAGGAATTCGCAGCGCCAGCGGCGCCCCCTGGCGCATCAGGTCGCGCGCTTGCTCGACGTAGTGAGCGACCAAAGCGCTGGCCGACGCGCAAGGCCTGGGCATCTGCAGGTCTGCGTCGGTGACCTGGTGCATCTGCATTGATTGCAGGCTTGGGTACCAGCGTGCGCGCGGTATGTCGACGCTCAGGTCCTGCCAGAAATTGATGAGTTGCAGTGCGCTGCAGATCTGGTCACTTTGAGCCAGCGAGCAGGCATCATGGATGCCATAGAGATGCAACAGCAATCGGCCGACCGGGTTGGCCGAGCGCGTGCAATAGTCCAGCAGTTCGGCATCGGTTTGATAGCGGCGCGCGTTGGCACCAAAGTGCACGTCCTGCTCGAAGGCGTCCAGCAGTTGTTCCAAAAGAGCTGCCGGTACAGAGAATTCGCGCAACGCTGGCCGCAACGCCTGAAAGACGTAGCTCCAGCGTCCGCTGTCGGATGCTCCGGCAGCGGTGGCACGCAAGTCACGGCGCAAAGCTCTCAAGTCGGCCAGTCGGTCAACCGCGGTAGCGTCGCCTTCATCGGCTAGGTCATCCGCGGTCCGGGCGAAACCGTAGATGGCAGCAATAGCCGGACGCAGTCCGGGAGGACAAAGCCAGGATGCAACCGGAAAATTTTCGTAGTGGCCCATACCGACAATGTACGCTGAACCGGTTTAGGGGCCAGCGGGAAGTGAATGGCGCAGGGTAAAATGCCCGGTTGACCGATTTCCCGGGTGTCTGGTGGACTGACCCCTTTTGTTTTTTGCGCGGGTGGCGAAATTGGTAGACGCACCAGGTTTAGGTCCTGACGCTGGAGACAGCGTGGGGGTTCGAGTCCCCCCCCGCGCACCAGTTGATATGTTTGCGGGACAGATCTTCAGCTCTGTCCCCAACCGTTTGTAGTTTGCGGGACAGATCTTCAGTTCTGTCCCCAACGAATTTAATAGGAGATTTGAAATGGCTGTTAATGTTGAAACCCTTGAAAAGCTCGAACGCAGGTTGACGCTGACCTTGCCGCTTGGCATGGTTCAGACGGAAGTCCAGACCCGTTTGAGAAAGCTCGCACGGACCGTCAAAATGGACGGCTTTCGTCCTGGCAAGGTGCCGATGAACGTGGTCGCTCAGCGCTATGGCTACTCAGTTCACTATGAAGTCATGAACGACAAAGTCGGTGAAGCCTTTGCCAGTGCCGCCAATGAAGCCAAACTGCGCGTTGCCGGACAACCCCGGATCACCGAGAAAGAGAATTCACCAGAAGGTGAAATGGCATTTGATGCCGTCTTTGAGGTCTATCCGGAGGTCAAGATTGGCGATCTGGCTAGCGCTGAAGTCCAGAAGATTGCAAGTGAAGTGACCGACGCCGCGATCGACAAGACGCTTGACATCCTGCGTAAACAGCGCCGCACCTTTTCCCAACGTGCCCAGGACGCAGCAGCGGAGCTTGGTGATCGCGTGATGGTGGATTTTGAAGGCAAGATCGACGGCGAAGCCTTCGCCGGTGGCAAGGCAGAAGATTTTCAGTTCATCGTCGGCGACGGCCAGATGCTCAAGGAATTTGAAGACGCCACAGCTGGCATGAAGGCCGGCGAAAGCAAGACATTCCAGCTTGCCTTTCCGGCAGATTACCACGGCAAGGATGTGGCGGGAAAGAGTGCTGATTTCATGGTGACCTTGAAGAAGGTTGAAGCGGCTCATCTGCCCGAAATCAATGATGCGCTGGCCAAGTCGCTTGGCATTGCCGAGGCGACCGTGGAAGGATTGCGCGCAGACGTCCGCAAGAACCTGGAGCGTGAGGTCAAATTCCGCCTGCTGGCCCGCAACAAGCAGGCAGTGATGGATGCCATGGTGGCGAAAGCTGAACTAGATCTGCCCAAAGCCAGCGTGCAGGCTGAGGTGAACCGCCTGATGGAGGGTGCCCGTGCCGATTTGAAGCAGCGTGGCATCAAGGACGCCGACAAGACTCCTTTGCCCGAAGACATCTTTCTGCCGCAAGCCGAGCGCCGCGTGCGTCTGGGGTTGGTGGTGGCGGAACTGGTTCGTTCGCAGAACCTGCAGGCCAAGCCCGATCAGATCAAGGCGCACATTGAAGAGCTCGCGGCCAGTTATGAAAAGCCGGCGGACGTCGTGCGCTGGTATTACGGTGACAGTAACCGTCTCGCCGAAGTGGAAGCCATTGTGATTGAAAACAATGTGACCGAGTTCGTGCTGTCCAAGGCGGTTGTCATTGACAAAAATATGTCATTTGATGAGTTAATGGCGCAAAACTGACAGCTGCGGTACCATTTTTCGGTACAGTAGTGAATCTATCTGGAGATGTGATGAACGAGCGATTTGCGATGGAAACTCAGGGCCTGGGCATGGTGCCCATGGTGATTGAGCAATCAGGACGCGGTGAGCGGTCCTATGATATTTACTCGCGCCTGCTCAAGGAGCGTGTCATCTTCCTGGTTGGTCCGGTCAATGATCATGTGGCCAATCTGGTGGTTGCGCAGCTATTGTTTTTGGAGAGCGAAAATCCGGACAAGGACATTTCGTTCTATATCAACTCGCCTGGCGGATCGGTCAGCGCAGGCATGGCGATTTTCGACACCATGAATTTCATCAAGCCAGAGGTGTCAACCCTTTGCACCGGCATGGCCGCCAGCATGGGTGCTTTCCTGCTGGCCGCTGGCGCCAAAGGCAAGCGGTTTTCTCTGCCCAACTCGAAAGTCATGATTCACCAGCCTTCTGGGGGCAGTCAGGGCCAGGCGACCGAGATCGAGATTCAAGCCCGTGAGATTTTGAAGACACGTGAGCAACTCAACAAAATTCTGGCCGAGCGAACCGGCCAGCCGCTGGAGCGCATTGCGCGCGACACCGAGCGGGACTATTACATGTCGGCTGAAGAGTGCAAAGAGTATGGATTGATTGACAAGGTCATCTCGAAACGGGCGTAGTTCAAATGGCTGACAAAAAAGGCTCTTCCGGCGAAAAAACCCTTTACTGCTCTTTCTGTGGCAAGAGTCAGCATGAGGTCAAGAAGCTGATCGCGGGCCCATCGGTCTTTGTCTGCGACGAATGCATTGAACTTTGCAATGAAATCATCCGGGATGAACTGCCTGGAACAACGCCGGCGCGCAGTGCCACTGCGGAGTTGCCAACACCCGCCGAGATCAAGGCCAATCTGGACAATTACGTTATCGGGCAGGAGCCCGCCAAGCGGACGTTGGCGGTGGCTGTTTACAACCACTACAAGCGCTTGCGGCACAAGGAAAAGGCCAAGAAGGACGATGTAGAACTGGCCAAGAGCAATATCTTGCTTATAGGGCCGACGGGTTCCGGCAAGACCCTGCTGGCGCAGACACTGGCGCGCATGCTCGACGTGCCGTTTGTGATGGCTGATGCCACAACCTTGACCGAAGCCGGTTATGTTGGTGAGGACGTTGAGAACATCGTTCTCAAACTGCTGCAAAGTTGCAATTACGATGTCGAGAGGGCGCAGCGCGGCATTGTCTACATTGACGAGATCGACAAGATTTCACGCAAGTCCGATAACCCATCGATCACCCGCGACGTGTCGGGTGAAGGCGTGCAGCAGGCACTGCTCAAGCTGATTGAAGGCACCATGGCCAGTGTGCCACCGCAAGGCGGTCGCAAGCATCCGAACCAGGATTTTGTCCAGATCGACACCACCAACATCCTGTTCATATGCGGCGGTGCTTTTTTTGGTCTGGAAAAGGTCATTGACAACCGCACCCAGTCATCCGGCATGGGGTTTGCGGCGACAGTCAAGAGCAAGGCGCAGCGCAGTCTGACCCAGGTCTTCAAGGACGTCGAACCGGAAGATCTGATCAAGTTTGGACTGATTCCGGAACTGGTGGGCCGCATGCCGGTGGTCGCAACGCTGGCCGAATTGACCGAAGAGGCGCTGGTGCAGATTCTGACGGAGCCGAAGAATGCGCTGGTCAAGCAGTACAGCAAATTGCTGGCTATGGAGGGAGTTGATCTGGAGATCCGCCCGTCTGCGCTGCAGGCTATTGCCAAAAAGGCACTGGCACGCAAGACCGGCGCGCGCGGTTTGCGCTCGATTCTCGAACAAGCGCTGATCGACACCATGTTCGAACTGCCCAATGCCGTCAACGTTGACAGGGTAGTGGTCGATGAATCCACGATTGAAGAAAACAAGCCGCCGCTACTGGTGTACCGCGAGACTGCGCGCAAGGCCTGATTTCACACGGGTGGCTTGAAAAGCGGCCTGGCTGATCCATATTCAACAGGTAACGAAAAGGTTTCCTCTATGTCTGGTCATACTCCACTACCTGCCAGTGCCCTGGATCTGCCACTATTGCCTCTGCGCGATGTGGTCGTTTTCCCGCACATGGTGATCCCACTGTTTGTTGGCAGGCCCAAGAGCATCAAGGCGCTCGAGGCGGCAATGGAGAGCGAGCGGCGCATCATGCTGGTGGCACAAAAAGCTGCTGCCAAGGATGATCCTTTGGTGACCGATATGTTCGAGGTCGGCTGCATTTCTACCATCCTGCAAATGCTCAAACTGCCCGATGGCACGGTCAAGGTGCTGGTCGAGGGGCAACAACGGGCGCGCGTGAACCGGATCGAAGATGGCGAGTTGCATTTTGTTGCCAACGTCACGCCGGTTGAAGAACTTGTGGAGCTGGAGACCCGATCGCGTGCCAAGGCCAGTGAAATTGAGGCCCTGCGGCGTGCCGTAATGCAGCAGTTTGAACAATACGTCAAGCTCAACAAGAAAATTCCGCCGGAAATCCTGACCTCGATTTCGAGCATTGATGACCCGGGACGCCTGACCGACACGATCGCAGCCCACCTGCCGCTGAAATTGGAGAGCAAGCAAGCGGTGCTGGATTTGTCGGGCATCAAGGAGAGACTTGAAAATTTGTTCGAGCAGATCGAGCGCGAAGTCGACATTCTGAACGTAGACAAGAAGATTCGTGGCCGCGTGAAGCGGCAGATGGAGAAGAACCAACGTGACTTTTATCTGAACGAGCAGGTCAAGGCGATTCAGAAGGAGTTGGGTGAGGGCGAAGAGGGCGCGGACATCGACGAGATCGAAAAGCGGATCAAGGCTGCCAGGATGCCCAAGGAGGCCCTGAAGAAGGCCGAGGGTGAACTCAAGAAGCTCAAATTGATGTCGCCGATGTCAGCCGAAGCCACCGTCGTGCGCAACTACATTGATGTGCTGACCGGTTTGCCGTGGACGGGCAAGACCAAGATAAAGCATGATTTGGCCAATGCTGAAAAAGTCCTGAACGAAGATCACTACGGTCTTGACCGGGTCAAGGACCGCATTCTCGAGTACCTTGCGGTGCAGCAGCGGGTCGAAAAAGTCAAGGCTCCCATTCTGTGTCTGGTCGGCCCGCCCGGCGTTGGCAAGACCTCGCTCGGCCAATCGGTGGCGAAAGCCACCGGGCGAAAGTATGTCCGTATGGCCCTGGGCGGCATGCGCGACGAGGCCGAGATTCGCGGCCATCGTCGCACTTACATCGGTGCCATGCCAGGCAAGGTGCTGCAGAGTCTTTCCAAGATCGGTACTCGCAACCCCTTGTTCCTGCTTGATGAGATTGACAAGTTGGGAACGGACTTCCGGGGCGATCCTTCAAGCGCGCTGCTGGAGGTGCTGGACCCTGAGCAAAACCACAAATTTGGCGACCATTACGTCGAAGTCGATTTTGACCTGAGCGACGTCATGTTTGTCGCAACTTCAAATTCCATGAACATCCCGCCCGCGTTGCTGGACCGGATGGAAGTGATTCGTCTGTCGGGTTATACCGAGGACGAGAAGGTCAATATTGCGATCAAGTTCCTGCTGCCCAAGCAGCTCAAGAACAACGGTGTCAAAGAGGAAGAGTTGCAGATTGCCGAGGAGGCCGTTCGGGACATTGTTCGCTATTACACGCGAGAGGCGGGTGTGCGATCGCTGGAGCGTGAGTTGTCCAAGATCTGCCGCAAGGTGGTGAAGGGCCTGCAACTCAAGAAGATGGTGCCGCAGGTGAAGGTCGATGCCAGCAATCTCAACGATTTTCTGGGGGTTCGCAAGTACTCCTATGGGCGGGCCGAAAAACTCAATCAGGTCGGCCAGGTTGTGGGGCTTGCCTGGACCGAAGTTGGTGGCGACCTGTTGACAATTGAGGCTGCCATGATGCCCGGCAAGGGCGTCATCACGCGCACCGGGTCTTTGGGCGATGTGATGAAGGAATCGGTCGAGGCTGCGCGCACGGTGGTGCGCAGTCGGTCGCGCCGTCTGGGTATCAAGGACGAGTTTTTCGAAAAGAAGGATATCCATATCCACGTGCCGGATGGCGCTACGCCCAAGGATGGACCAAGTGCCGGTGCTGCCATGACGACGGCCTTTGTTTCTGCCATGACCGGCATTCCTGTGCGTGCCGACGTTGCAATGACGGGTGAAATTACCTTGCGCGGTGAGGTGACTGAAATTGGCGGGCTGAAGGAAAAACTGCTGGCCGCCCTGCGTGGCGGCATCAAGACGGTGCTGATTCCGGAAGAGAACGCAAAGGATTTGCAGGACATTCCGGAGAACGTCAAGAATGGTCTGGAAATTGTTCCGGTGCGCTGGATCGACAAAGTGCTGGAGATTGCGCTGGAGCGCATGCCAAGCCCTTTGCCGGATGAGGAACCGGCAGCGGCGGTCGCGCCTGCGGAGGTTTCTGTAGCTGCTGCTACGCAGGTCGGATCGGTCAAACATTAGTGACAGTTGCCGGCGCAACTTTTGCTGGCTCGGTTTGCCCGGCCAAAAAAATTTGCGCTATAATTTGCGGCTTGTAACGCGGGAATAGCTCAGTTGGTAGAGCGCAACCTTGCCAAGGTTGAGGTCGAGAGTTCGAGACTCTTTTCCCGCTCCAAATTCCGAAAAGGGAAGCTCTGGCTTCCCTTTTTTGTCAGAACAATGGCGCGATAGCAAATCGGTTATGCA
>CAIYMN010000332.1 GCA_903927295.1 uncultured beta proteobacterium
GCGCGTGCGAATCTGCTGGGATTTCGTCTTCGCGATCCCCATTTTCAGGGCCTCAAGATATTCGGCCTCTGTCAATTCTTCGTAACTGGGTATGTCGGGCCAAGCATCGCCGGAATGAAACGGATCGATCTCCTCGACTACAGAAGCTTTAGCGATCCATAAGAACTGACCACAGTGGGGGCATTTGACCAGATCTGGGGTATCGGGAAGCATCGGTGCTTCTATCTTCCCGTCGGTCCAGAAAGTCGCGCCAAAGGTATTGCCCGACCCGAGGGTCGATTCAGAAAATGATTTCAGGCAGCGCTTGCATTGCTTGATCAGGATGGGGCCTGGAGTCATGATGAATCCTCCTCTTGATCCTAACTGAGAACCTGGAATTTTTAGACCAGACCGTTGCATCCTAATTCGTGTGACCTCAGACAGTCAAATGGCGGTCCATCAAGATGTTCATCCTTGCTACCAAGTTATGTGAGTTCGTCTCCGCCTTACCAAGCTGAATGCTTAACGATAACTTTGAAAATCTGCCAGAATCACTTTATATATACCATTGACAAAGGTATAGTCAGGACGTAGGGTAAGGTCGTTTAGGGGAATCTACGCCTCTTATCAGTTTTTCGACATCGGTAATCTTACTGTTGTTGTCGAATTCTATAGTAGGCGTAGGTGGGTATTACGTTTATAGCGGCTCATGGCTGCTACTCAGTGAAGAAAGGGAAAGCGAAGAATCATAATGCTACTTTCCATCATTAGTGCTTGCCTGGTTTGCCTGGGAGATCCGAGTAATGCTTCCAAAGCAAGGCTCGCTCAGTACTACGCCCGGAATGGCCAAGATCCTGATATCGAGTCTCAAGTTGGTGCTCTTGCTGCTCAGGAAGCGAGCCGGCTCAATGGTGTAGTGAACATGTTCGGACCACAGCGTAACAGGCAAGTTTCGACGAGCATGCCCGTCCCGCCTTATTCAGGTGTTCCCATGGCAACCGCAGGTGCCACCGGTCCAACTGCTCCGGTGACGCGTGGAGGTCAGAACAACGGTACGAACACTCCGACCCGAGAGAAAGCAAAACTCTTGTTAATCGATGCTGGATGGTCATTCACTGAGAGTGGGCAATATGTGATCATTCAGGGCCGGGTTCGGAATGTGTCAGGCCTACCACTCAAATCCATCCGCGCCAACGTCACGATTGAAGACTTGAATGGGCAGATGGTTGCGGAGACCATGGGAGGCATTTCGCCATTGGAATTGGCACCAGACGAAACGGCAAGTTTTCTCGTAAGGGAACCTGTTAATCAGAGGTTTGACCATTTCAACATCAAGTTCATCATGGACCAATCAAGCGTGCCATTTGCTCCAGCCTTCGGCCCAACTGCGGGTCAGGTATGGCGGTAGAGAATCATTTTCATTTCACTGAGTTTATTCTCACTCGGCATCGCGTGCTGTTGAGACCCTCAATAACAAATGATCGTTGAAGATCTAATTGAGCTATCAAACTTGTACGAACAAACGGTCAGAGGCGGTTGAATGCTCAGCAGCCTCTGACCGTTTTGATAAGCACTCTGACAGTTCAGATATTCCTCACGCAATAATTTGACGGACCATCGGCGACTGCATTGAGCCCGGCACTCAGACGCTAAATCACGCAGGTGGTGAAATTCACCACCTGCGTACGGGATATGGAAGAGCAATGGTTCGTGTGTGTTTCATGCGGTTATGATCTGATCCAGCAGAAGGTATCGTTGGCCAGCTTGTCAATTAACACTAAGCGGCTTGCCCAAGACAATTGGTATGGCCAGCTCGGTTTGCGAGCGTCGAGAGTAAATGAGTTTGGGGATCGACCAGGAACCTCAACCAAATGAGTCCACACGCTAATTCAAGGAATGCCTTCTCAAGTTCGGTGGGTCGGTCCAGTCGGTGCCGCAGACACCTGAAACTGTGGAACCAAGCGATAGTTCATTCCACAAACCATCGGTTCTTACCCAGAGCCCTGCCATAGACTTCGCCTGCCAAACATGGGCGTGACCCCCAACGAATGTAAGCGTCCGATGAACCGCATCTGGCGAACCGGCTGATGAGTCGCGACGATCCCTCCATGCCCGATGGTTCTGGGCTTGAAGGAGATCATTGATGCAACTGCGAAAGATTTCTGTTTCGGAATGGCCCAAGGTCCTCAGTCGTTTTCAGGA
>CAIYMN010000333.1 GCA_903927295.1 uncultured beta proteobacterium
AAGGTCACCATTGCCGGTGAAGTCATGGGCAACTTCACTCGCGACCAGGCGCAAACCGCTTTTGAATCTTTGTACCAGGGCCATCCTGAGATCAAAGGTGTGTTTGCCTCGAACGATCCGATGGCCATGGGCGTGATCGCTGCGGTAGAGCGCGCCGGCAAGGCGCCTGGCAAAGACGTCATGATTGTTGGCATGGACCTCAACGATTCGAACGTCACCGCCATGAAGGACGGCAAGCAGCTGTTCAGTATCGGTGGGCATTGGCTGCAGGGCGGCATCGGCTTGCTGGTCATGTACGACTATCTCAACGGCATCAAGCTTCCTGCCGACCAGGCCAACTTCAAGTTGAAGTTGTTGCCGATGAAGCAACAGGATGTGGGTCGCTTCGAGAAAGACTTCCCGGGCGGCCAACCTAACTTCGATTTCAAGGCGCACTCGAAGGTCTACGCCAAGAATGCGCCAGCCGCCAACACCATCGGTGCTGCCGTGCTGCGCTACTCCAACTAAAACACGTTTAGGTTTTTTCACGAATCGGCGGTGGCGTTTGAAGCGCCACCGCAGTTTTCATATTCACCGCCCATTAAATGCGAAGCCTTTCCAAATGCTAGTTGCGTCCGGCCTGAAAAAGAGATTTGGGCAAACCCTCGCTGCCAGCGATATCTCGGTCACCCTTCGTACGGGTGCGGTCCATGCCATCGTCGGTGAAAATGGCGCCGGAAAATCAACGACCTTGCGCATGTTGGGGGGAGCGATTTCGCCCGACGGCGGCACCATGACGCTGAACGGCGAACCTTACGCGCCAGGTTCGACCTTCGATGCCACGCACAGGGGT
The DNA here is from genome assembly GCA_903927295.1 of uncultured beta proteobacterium. Lineage (GTDB taxonomy): Bacteria > Pseudomonadota > Gammaproteobacteria > Burkholderiales > Burkholderiaceae_C > Rhodoferax. Next base: position 833 of record CAIYMN010000333.1, read on the forward strand.
GTCGCGTTGGTTCATCAGGAAATCACGATCAATCGCTCGTTGAGCGTCGCCGAAAATATCTTTATCGGCGACCTGCGGTTTCATGCCGGGCGCCTTGGCGTTATGAAACGAAAGCGCATGGCGGTGGCCGCGCAAGGATTCCTCGACATAATCGGCGCAAAAATTTCAGTGAACGCCAAAATCGACCGACTGAACCTCGGGGAATTGAAGTGTATCGAGATTGCGCGAGCCATTTCGTCCAACCCCAACACGATCTTGCTCGACGAGTCGACGGCGTATCTCGATCACCGCGAAGTGGATGCGGTGCTCCGAGTCATGCTGGAGTTGAAAGCAAAGGGCATGACGATCGGTTTCGTTTCGCACCACCTGGACGAGGTTCTTGCCGTCGCCGACGATTTGACGATTCTTAAAGACGGCCAGTTCGTCGGCTCGTATCAGGCAGCGAGTATCGAAGCCAACGAAATTCATCGCTTGATGGTTGGGCGCGATGTCATGCAGGGCATCTACCCCCCAAGTTCGTCGCCTGCCGTTTCGACGGCCCCCCCTGTCCTGCAGGTCAAGAACGCCGCAGTGGGCCGGGAACTGAACGAGATCAGCTTCGAAGTCCGCCGGGGCGAGATTCTCGGCATCGCTGGCCTGAAAGGCGCCGGCGCAGAAGCGCTGTTTGCCGGCATCGTCGGCGACGAGTCGCTTCGTCACGGTGAGCTGCAGCTTGATGGCAAGGAATATCACCCGAGCAATCCGCAAGAGGCGTGGCGACTCGGGATCGCACACCTGCCGGGGGACCGGGGCAATGAGGGGCTGATCGTTTCGTTCAGCGTTCTCGACAATCTTGTCATGGCAAGGCCGCCGGCGGTGGGACCATTTTTCTCCCTCGCCCGCGCCCGCGCCATTTCCAAACAGCTGATCAAACTGATCGGCATTCGCACGGTTAGTGAAGCATCGCCCTGTCAGTCTTTGTCAGGAGGGAACATGCAGAAGGTGGTGCTCGGAAAGTGCCTCGCGGTCGATCCGCATCTTCTTCTGCTCAACAATCCAACGCGAGGTGTGGATGTCGGTGCGCGCGAAGAAATTTACAGAATCCTTCGCAAGAAGGCGTCCGAGGGCCTTGCAATTCTTCTCTCCTCGGAGGACATGCCGGAACTTATCGGTATGGCCGATCGTCTATTGGTTCTTCGCCGGGGTGTGGTAGTCCACGAATTCGCTTCACTCAAGAGCGTCGAAGAGCACAGTATTGTCCAGCACATGATCTGATTGAGCCATGAATAAATTAATAGAAAAAACATCTCCCGCATCCGCAGCACCTGTCCGCGAGGGCGGTTCGAGAGAACGACAGATCGAAATGTTGCGCCGAGGTTTTCCGCTCATCTTCATGGTGATACTGGTCGTGGTTTTCACGACCATGTCGCCACGCTTCTTCTCTCTGGACAATTTCTCCACGGTGCTCGAACAAGGCACCGTCCTGCTGGTCACCGCGCTCGGCGCCACCTTCATCATCATGGCGGGGTCGATCGATATCTCCCTGGGTGCCATCGTGGCCGTCTCGGCGCTGGTGGCGGCGATGACTGCCGGTTCTCTAGGCGCACTGGCGATAGTTCCAGCAGTGGCGGTCGGTGCACTGTGCGGATGCGTCAACGGCCTGCTGGTGTCGGTCGGCAAGGTGCCTTCGTTCGTGGCGACCTTGGGAACTCAGGTCGTCTTTCGCGGCCTCGTTCTCTATTTCACCAAGGGCGCCCCTGTCGAAATCACCAGCGAGGGCTTTCTCGACACCTACGCGAGCGTCACCTTCGGCGTTCCGCACACAGTCATGATCGGCCTCGCCCTCGCAGTGCTGGCCTGGGCCATCTTCAGGTTCACTGTCTTCGGGCGTGAGGTGCTGGCGATCGGCGGCGGCGAACGCGTTTCTATCCTGACCGGCATTCCTGTCAAGCGCGTCAAGATCGTGATGTTCGTGCTCCTCGGGGCGTTGTGCGGCATGGCAGGCGTGCTTCAGGGCGCTCGCACCATGGCGGCGACATCTCAGCTCGGCCTCGGGCTGGAGCTCGATGTCATCGCGTCCGTCGTCGTCGGCGGCACGCCGTTGACAGGTGGCCTGGGCAGCATTGCCAACACGATTCTCGGGGTGATGATCATCACGCTCCTTTCGAATGGTATGAACATGGCAGGTGTCGATCCCTACCTTCAAAATATCATCAAGGGCGTTGTGCTTATCACCGCGGTTTATATCAATATCGATCGAAAGAAAGTCGGAATTATCAAGTGAATTGACCGGCTACTCTGACCAATAATTTAGCAACTCAAAGGATTTACAACCATGCAATATCGACAACTCGGCCGTTCTGGCCTCAAGGTCTCAGCGCTTACGCTTGGAACCATGACTTTCGGCGGCAAGGGAAGGTTTTCGTTCGTCGGCAATACCGACCAGGCCGGTGCAACGCGCATGGTCGACATTGCTCTCGAAGCCGGTGTCAACCTGTTAGATACCTCCAACGTCTACTCGACCGGAACTTCTGAGGAAATCGTCGGTAAAGCGATCAAGGGCAAGCGTGACAGCGTGCTCCTGGCGACGAAGGCCCGATTTCCAATGGGCCCTGGCCCCAACGACGTGGGACTGTCACGCCACCATTTGATCAGTGCGTGCGATGCCAGCCTCAAGCGTCTCGGCGTTGATCACATCGACCTCTACCATGTCCACGAATGGGATGGTTTGACGCCTGTCGACGAAACAATGTCGGCGCTGGACTCGCTCGTCACTGCGGGGAAGGTGCGCTACATCGGTGTTTCCAATTTCACCGGCTGGCAGTTGATGAAGGCGCTTGGCGTGGCTGACCGCGCTGGAAGTGCACGCTTCGTCAGTCAGCAGATTCATTACACCCTGGAGGCGCGCGAAGCTGAATACGAACTTGTTCCGATTTCGCTGGACCAGGGCTTGGGCGTCATGGTCTGGAGTCCCCTCGCCGGCGGCTTGTTGTCGGGGCAGTATCGCCGCGGTCAGGCTGGCCCGGAAGGCGGCCGGGATTTCGCTGCTTGGCAGGAGCCTCCGATCCGCGACGAGGCTCGTCTCTACGACATTGTCGACATGCTGGTCACCATCGGGGACGAACACAATGTATCCGCCGCGGAGGTCGCTCTGGCATGGCTGCTGCACCGCCCGGCGGTCGCGTCGGTGGTTATCGGTGCAAATACAGAAGAACAGCTTCGAAGCAACCTCAAGGCCGTCGATCTGCAGTTGACCGACAGCGACATGGATCGGCTGAACGCTGTCAGCAAACTGCCGCTTCTCTACCCTTATTGGCATCAGGCCCTGACCGCTAGCGATCGCCTCGGCGAAGTGGATCTTGCGCTGTTGAAGCAATATCTTCCCAAGACCAACGCATTTTGAAGCACGAGCACGATTTCACGATTGAAGACGAAAGTTTTCGATCGCGCTGCATGACGCTCGTCTGGGCGGTGCCCGGACGCTATGGTTATTGCGGTCGGCGCTGCAGAGCGGTAACCAGAAAGTTTGTATGAATGACGAATTGGGGAGACAGCTGGTTGCGGCGGCTACATCGAGGGCCAAGGCTGATTACGGACGCCCAATATGTGTTGCGGTGTGCGACCAGTTTGGGTTCCTGATGACCTTCGTGAGGATGGATGATGCGCCGGTGCGCAGCATTGCTCTGGCGCAACAAAAGGCTTACACCGCGACACGCATGGGCCTGAGCACCGCGGCGTTTCTTGCCAGGTTGCGCAGCGAAGATATTCCCATCGGCTACTTCTGCGATCCATTGCTGACAGCCCTGCCTGGCGGCGCGTTGCTCTTGGATGCCACCGGTCGCGTCATCGGCGCCATCGGTGTCAGTGGCCTGACACCGGCCCAAGATCAGGAGATCGCCGATGCCGGGACAGAGACTCTCTCTCTCTACCAACAGACGGGGCGCTGAGCACAGCGCTTCACTCCCTTGCCTGCGCATTTTGGCGCGCATGCACCCTCACCAGGAATTTCAACATGTCACGATCCAATGTTTACGTTACCCGGATGATTCCGCAGGAAACGATCGACACCCTGCGCCAGTTCCACGATGTCGAGGTCAATCCACATGACCGCGCGCTCACGCGCACCGAACTTTTGCAACTTGTGCGCGGGCGCGATGCAGTCATCACCTTGCTCACAGACAAAGTGGACGGCGAGGTGCTCGACGCTGCCGGACCGCAATGCAAGATCTTTGCGAACTACGCCGTCGGCTACAACAACTTCGATTTGCAGGCAGCGACCCAGCGCGGCGTGATCATGACCAATACCCCCGGTGTGCTGGACGAAGCCACAGCCACCCATGCCTGGGCTCTGCTGCTGGCTACGGCACGCCGGATATCGGAGTCCGAGCGCTATGTGCGAGCAGGCCAGTGGCACGGCTGGGCACCGATGGCCTTCATTGGTCAGGACGTAGACCATCAGACGCTGGGAATCGCCGGCCTGGGTCGGATCGGTTCGAAATTTGCGCGCAAGGCCGCTGCCTTCGACATGAAAATTATCTATACCAACGCCCAGCGCGAGCCCGAGTTCGAGCGCCAATATGGCGCAACGTTTGTCGACAAGGAAACGCTATTGCGCGAGTCTGACTATCTGTCGCTACATCTGCCGCTCTTGCCTGAGACGCATCACTACATTGGAGCCCAAGAACTGGCTTTGATGAAGCCCAGCGCGATTTTGATCAATGCGGCACGCGGACCGCTGGTGGACGAAAAGGCCTTGGTCGTGGCACTGCGCAACAAGGTCATCTGGGGTGCCGGTCTGGACGTCTTCGAAGACGAACCTATCCTCGCGGCCGGCTTGGCCGAACTGGACAACGTGGTCATCGTGCCGCATATCGCTTCTGCCACGATCGCCACACGACTAGCGATGGGAAAAATCGCCACCGACAACGTCCTCCAAGTGCTCAAGGGTGAACGCCCGCTGACCTGTATCAACCCTGACGTGCTCAACTGAGCCGCGCACCTATTCATATAACCAGGAAGATCGAGATGTCAAAAATAGGATTTGTGGGATTGGGCATCATGGGCGCGCCGATGGCCTTGCATCTGTGCAATGCCGGCCATGAGATGTATTTGCAAACGCGTAGCGCTGTGCCCGCCGGGCTGGTCAGCGCGGGCGGTATTGTGTGCGCAACGGCCCAGGAAGTGGCACAACAAGCGGACATCATCTTTTTGATGTTGCCTGATACACCGGACGTGGCCCAGGTTCTTTTTGCTGACAAGGGCATTGCTGCGGGCTTGAGTGCGGGCAAGGTGGTGGTGGACATGAGCTCGATCTCGCCGATCGAGACCAAGGCGTTTGCCAAAAAGATCAATGCCCTCGGCTGCGACTACCTTGATGCACCGGTCTCCGGTGGCGAGGTGGGTGCAAAAAACGCCACCCTGTCCATCATGGTCGGCGGTTCGGAGGCGACGTTCGAGCGCGTCAAGCCGGTGTTCGAACTGATGGGCAAGAACATCACCCTGGTCGGCGGCAACGGCGATGGACAAACCGCCAAGGTGGCCAACCAGATCATCGTGGCACTCAACATTGAAGCCGTGGCCGAGGCCCTGCTGTTTGCGGCCAAGGCGGGTGCGGACCCAGCCCGCGTGCGCCAGGCCCTGATGGGGGGCTTTGCAGCATCCCGAATTCTGGAGGTGCATGGCGAGCGCATGGTCAAACGCACGTTTGATCCGGGCTTCCGGATTGCCCTGCACCAGAAGGATTTAAATCTGGCACTGAGCAGCGCACGCGCTTTAGGCGTGTCCCTGCCCAACACCGCCACGGCGCAGGAACTGTTCAACAGTTGCGTCGCACATGGCGGCGCGGCCTGGGACCACTCAGGCATGGTCAAAGCACTGGAGAAGATGGCAAATTTCGAGATCGGGCAAAAAGCAAGCTGACGCGGCAGTAAAGCTTCCATGACGCACGCTGCCCCACGCCATCCCGCGCAGTCGCTGATGCGTCGCATGTTTGATGCGGCCATCGCCAGTGCCCAGCCCGCACGCTGTATCCCGCCCCACCTGCCTGAGGAACCCAGGGGCCGCATCATCGTCATCGGTGCAGGTAAAGCCTCGGCCGCCATGGCGCAGGCCGTTGAAGCCCATTGGTGCGGCGACAAATCCCGGCTCGGAGGTCTGGTCGTCACCCGCTACGGCTATGCCGTGCCCTGCACGCACATAGAAATCGTGGAGGCAGCGCATCCGGTGCCCGACGCTGCCGGGCAGACCGCTGCAGAGCGCATGCTGCAGCTGGTATCCGGCCTGCACGAAGATGATCTGGTGCTGTGCCTGATTTCGGGTGGCGGCTCGGCACTGCTGCCACTGCCTGCTGCGGGTTTGAGCCTGGAAGACAAGATGGTACTCAATCGGGCCCTGCTAGCATCGGGCGCCACCATCAGCGAGATGAACTGTGTACGCCGCCATCTGTCGGCCATCAAGGGCGGGCGTCTGGCGGCTGCTTGCTATCCAGCCCGCGTGGTCACACTGCTGATTTCCGATGTGCCGGGGGATGACCCCATCAACATTGCCTCCGGACCGACGGTGGGCGACCCCTCCACCTGTGACGATGCAATTGCCATCGTGCGGCGCTATGGCATCGCCCTGCCTGCGGGAGCCTTGCACCTGTTGCGCAGCGGCCAGGGCGAATCCATCAAGCCCGATGACCTACGCCTGACGCACAACGAAGTGCGCATGATTGCCACGCCGCAAATGGCCCTGGAAGCGGCGGCGCAGGTCGCCCGGGATGCGGGTTATGCTGCGCACATTCTGGGCGATGCGCTGGAAGGTGAAGCACGCGATGTGGGTAAGGTGCTGGCCGGCATAGCGCTGCAGGTGGCCCACCATGGTCAGCCCTTCAAACCGCCGTGTGTGCTGCTATCCGGTGGTGAGACCACCGTCACCCTGCGCGGCGATGGACGCGGCGGGCGCAACGTGGAATGCCTGCTCTCGATGGGGTTGACACTGAACGGCCAGCCGCGCATCCACGCCTTGGCCGGGGACACCGATGGCGTGGACGGTCAGGAAGAAATAGCCGGCGCCGTGCTGGCACCTGACTCTCTGACACGCGCCTGGGCCTTGGGTTTGAAGCCGCAAGACGAACTCAGTAACAACAATGGTCACGGCTTCTTCTCGGCGCTTGAGGACTCGGTAATCACCGGGCCGACTCTTACCAACGTGAACGACTTTCGTGCTCTCCTGATCGAGGCCGAGGCAACACCATCCCCATGACCTGACGCAGAAACTGAAACGCCAAAATTGTGGCCACCCTGGGCCACGCCATTTCTTCCAAAGTCATGGTGCGGGGGCGCTTTATCGTATGGCCGGATCAAGTTGGCCGTGATTACATTTACAGTGACTATTCCATTGCCGGTATGGCGGTTTATCCTTGGGTAGTACCGCATGAGCGTCAGCGTCAGGATATGAGTCAGTTCCCCGCTCTCGCGGGATGGTTTGAACGGATAAAAAATCGGCCAGCGACACAACAGGCCTACGACATCGCTAAGTCAATCAATACCTCGCCCACCGTGGACCAGAACGCAAAGTCCATTTTGTTTGGCCAAGATGCCAAAACAGTTGTTTGATTCTC
>CAIYMN010000334.1 GCA_903927295.1 uncultured beta proteobacterium
ATTATGCTTGCCATCACGACGGGCAACAATGATCCCAGCCACGCGCAGCAGGGCAAGGTGGTGGCTCACGGCGGGTTGGCTCTGGTGCAATTCATTGCACAGCGCCGTCACGTTCAGTTGCTCGTTCGAGATCAGAAGATAAAGGATACGGAGTCGGGTCTCGTCGCTCAGGAGCTTAAATACCTGACCGAGTTCACGAATCGAGGTGTCGAGTTTGGCATTTTTGGAGCGATTACGAGTGGCTGGAGCAGCGGCCTTAGGAGCAGCGGCCTTAGGAGCAGCGGATTTCTTGGTTGAAACGCGAGCCATGGATTCACCGGGTATTGAGTACAAGAAAATTAGGATTCCCTGATCGAAAAAGGAGCTTCATCGACAACAGGGAAACTGCTCAATGGCTATGGAACCACTCCATAGCCATTTGGCAGTCCGTCGGCACCAGAGTCAGGCAATGCTGTCAGGGTGATCTATTGCCTGGGAGAGTTTGGTGATCTTTGGACTGAACAGATCATGAACGGAACCAGTTACGAAACCAGACCATACTGCTGGAGCGCATTGCGGAGTGCTAGAGTTCCTGAGGAATCTGCTTCGCACAGAGGAAGCCGCATTTCTCCGTTGCCCCGACCAACCAGATTCAACGCCATTTTGATCGGGATCGGATTGGGAGCAATTCCCATCAGATCCTTGCAAAGTGGAAACAGCCGTCGATGGATGGCCTGAGCATCCGCCAGCCGACACTGCTGAATTGCAGTGATCAGAGCCATGACATCGGTGGGAACCAAATTGGCCACCACAGAGATCACCCCTGACGCACCTACTGCCATCATCGGCAGAATCAAGGTATCGTCACCCGAGAGGATCGTCAGGTCTGTTCGGGCGATAAGTTCACTAACCTGATCTAGCTGGCCTGAAGCTTCCTTCACCGCGACAATAGGCGCAAAACGAGCAAGACGCTCGACCGTTGCAGCGTCAACGTTCCGGCCGGTCCGACCAGGGACGTTGTAAAGTACAATCGGTATATCTCCACTCTCCGCGAGAGCGGCATAATGGCGATAGATACCTTCCTGGGACGGGCGATTGTAATAAGGAGCGACAACCAGGGCTGCGTCGGCCCCAGTTCTTTTTGCAAATTTTGTGAGCCGAAGCGCCTCGGCGGTTGCATTGGAACCTGTGCCCGGCATTACCTTCACCCGACCGGCAACACGTTCGACAACGAAAGCAATGATTCGCTCGTGCTCTTCGTGTGAAAGCGTGGGAGACTCACCAGTTGTCCCGACAGGGCTGATGACGGGCGTTCCCTGCTTGATCTGCCATTCGATTTGTGCGCCCATTGCCTCGTAATCGACTTCACCCCCTCGAAAAGGGGTAACCATGGCAACGGTGCAACCTGCAAACTCTTGACCACGTCGAGGGGACATTCGCGAACCCTTACCGTCGTGAATACATGGTGAATCCAGTGGTTATGAAACTACATGATAATCACGAATTTGTCTGTTGGATACCCATAACCGACTTTTGTTCCTGCTTCATGTATTCGTAACCATTCAACCGAATTTCAGTCACAAGTTTTGGCAAGGATGGTCTAGAGCCCTGAAGGGGCGTTTCAAGATAGCCCTGGTCGAATAGCTGAACTCTCAAACTTGGGGCTGAAATGTCGGAGCGCAGCAGGTACCACACACGCACTCGATCAGTGTCTGGCCTGAGTCCGGAACCCCGAAGGGGCGATTCAACGAGACTTGAATCGCCCTGAGAGGGCCAAGATTTGTTCGCAGGCAATCTGCATCCAAAATGTTGGGGCTGGGCTATCAAGAAACGAGCTTTCAGCCATTAAAACCAGACCTTTTCCTTGATACACGGAATTCGAATGAATGGTTTCATGGATTTTACTTGAGCAGTGCCAGTTCCATCGCTTGCTTCATTTCCCTGACGGCCCGATCAAACCCCACAAAAACCGCCCGGGCGACAATACTGTGTCCGATGTTCAGCTCACGCATGGAAGGAATTGCCGCCACGTCCAAGACGTTTTGATAATTCAAAC
>CAIYMN010000335.1 GCA_903927295.1 uncultured beta proteobacterium
CGCGGCAAGCACCGGCGCTGGCGGCTCGACCCGCGTGATGGCACAGGCCTCCAGCAGGAAGCACAGTGCAAGCGGCAGCAAAGGACGGTGCAGAGGAATGATCATGGAAATCCTACGATACAGAGGATGGGGTGAAAAGCGCCTGGCTGGTCTTGCGCCGCAGCGGGCGAAACCCGCGCAAGCGGTCCATCAGAACGAACACGACCGGCGTTGTGTAGAGCGTCAGCAGCTGGCTCAAAATCAGTCCGCCAACGATGGCAATGCCCAGCGGCTGGCGCATCTCGGCACCGTCGCCACTGCCCAACGCCAGCGGAACGGCGCCGAAGATGGCGGCAAAGGTGGTCATCAGGATGGGGCGCAGGCGCAGGCAGGCGGCGCGCAGGATGGCGGCACCCGCCGTGGTATGCCCGATGCGCTGACGTGCAATGGCAAAGTCGATCATCATGATGGCGTTCTTCTTCACGATACCAATCAGCAGGATCACGCCAATCAGCGCGATGATCGAAAAGTCGCTGTTGAACAGCATCAGTGCCAGCAGTGCGCCAACACCCGCCGAGGGCAGGGTCGAGAGGATGGTCACAGGGTGGATCAGGCTCTCGTACAAAATGCCCAGCACAAGGTAGATGGTGATGATGGCCGCAGCGATCAGCAAGGGCTGCGACGCCAGCGCCTTCTGGAACGCGTTGGCCGTCCCGGCAAAACTGCCCCGCACCGACACCGGCACACCAAGTTCGGCCATGGCGTTGTCGATCGCTGCCGTGGCCTGCGACAGCGACACACTTGGCGGCAGGTTGAAACTGATGGTTGAAGCAGGGGCGCCGCTCTGATGATTCACCGCCAGTGGCGTGTTGGTGGTTTCCACCCGGGCGAAGGAAGCCAGTGGAACCTGTGCGCCGGCCGTGCCGCTGACGTAAAGTCCTTTGAGACTCTGCGGTCCCAGCAGGTACTCGGGCGCCAGTTCCATCACCACGCGGTACTGGTTCAAGGGGTTGTAGATAACACTTACCTGACGCTGCCCGAAGGCATCGTTGAGCGTGGTGTCGATGGTGCTCATGCTCACACCCAGGCGGGAAGCGGCTTCGCGGTCCACGACAAGCGACGTTTGCAGACCGGTGTCCTGCTGGTCGGTGCTGATGTCGGCCAGCTCGGGCAACTGCGACAGCGCATTGCGCACGCGCGGCTCCCAAGTGCGCAGGGCTACCAGGTCGTCGGCCTGTAGCGTGTACTGGTACTGCGCGTTGGATTGGCGGCCACCGATGCGGATGTCCTGCACCGGTACCAGAAACAGATTGGCACCGGCCTCATGCGAGAGTTTGGCACGCAGGCGTGCCACCACTGCGTCGGCCGACACCTTGCGTTCGGCCAGCGGTTTGAGCGTGATGTAGAAATTGGCTGAGTTACGTTGCCCCCCACCGGTCGAGCCGCTGATGTTGGTCACCGCCGGATCGGTGGCGACGATCTGCATGAACTTGTCCACGCGCTGCTGCATCATCTGAAACGAACTGCCCTGGTCGGCCTGCACGCCGCCGACGATGACGCCGGTGTCCTGCTGCGGGAAAAAACTCTTGGGAATGATGGTGTAGAGGTAGACATTGAGGACGATCACGCCCAGCAGTGACAGCATCGCCAGCGGCTGATGCCGCAGCGTCCAGACCAGCGAGCGCCGGTAGCCGTGCGTCATGCCGCGCACGATCCGCTGGGCCAGGCGCGCCAGGCGGTTCGGTTTTCGCTGGACAACGCGCTGTCGCAGCAGCACCGCGGCCATCATGGGAGTTGTCGTGAGCGATACCGCCATCGACACCAGAATCGCGACTGCCAGCACCACCGAGAACTCCCGGAACAAGCGGCCGACTACTCCGCCCATGGCCAGCAGCGGAATGAAAACCGCGACCAGCGACAGGCTGATCGACAGAACGGTAAAACCGATTTCGCGGGCGCCGCGCAGCGCCGCATCGCGCGGCGACAGGCCCTGCTCGATGTAGCGCGTGATGTTTTCCAGCACCACGATGGCGTCGTCCACGACAAAGCCGGTGGCCACGGTCAGCGCCATGGCCGAAAGATTGTCCAGGCTGTAGCCACACAGGTACATGACGCCCAGCGTGCCGGCAAGCGAGACCGGCACGGCAATGGCCGGCAGCAGCGCGGCGCGCCAGTTGCGCAGGAACAGCAGGACCACCAGAATCACCAGCCCGATGGCGACGCCGAGCGCGCTCTCCACCGCCAGCAGCGAAGCCCGTATGGTGGGAGTGCGGTCGCTCAGGATCTCCAGATCGATGGCTTGTGGGATGGAGGCGCGCAGGCGCGGCAGGATCTCGCGCACCCGCTGCACGGTCTCGATGATGTTGGCGCCCGGTTCCTTGAGCAGGAACAGGGCGATGGCCGGCTTGCCATTGGCAATGCCGTAATTGCGCACGTCCTGCACCGAATCGACGACGTCGGCCACGTCGCGCAGTCGTATCGCAGCGCCCTGGCGGTAACCGAGGATGACGCCTGCGTATTCGGCTGCGTTGCGTGCCTGGTCGTTGGCGCCAATCTGCCAGTAACGCCCATCCTCCTCGAGCGCGCCCTTGGGCCGGTTCGCGGTGGTCGCGGTGATGGCCTGGCGCACACTGTCCAGGGCAATGCCCATGCTGGCCAGTTTGTCAGGGTTCAACTCGACCCGCACGGCAGGCAGCGCGCCACCGCCTATCGTCACCTGGCCAACGCCCTCTACCTGCGACAGTCGTTGCGCCAGCACCGTGGAGGCGGCGTCGTACATCTGGCCACGCGTCAGCGTGGTTGAGGTCAGCGTCAGAATCATGATGGGCGCTGCTGCCGGGTTGACCTTTCGGTAGGTCGGGTTGCTTGGCATGCCGGTGGGCAGCAGGGTGCGCGCCGCGTTGATGGCTGCCTGCACGTCGCGCGCGGCGCCGTCGATGTCGCGGTTCAGGTCGAACTGCATGGTGATATTGCTCGATCCGAGCGACGAGCGCGACGTGATTTCAGTCACGCCGGCAATGCTGCCCAGAGCACGCTCGAGCGGTGTGGCGATCGTCGCAGCCATGGTGTCCGGGCTGGCGCCGGGCAAACCCGCGCTGACCGATATCGTCGGAATGTCGACTTGCGGCAGCGGTGCGATCGGCAGCAGTTGAAAGCCCAGCACACCGGACAGTGCCACGCCGAGGGTGATCAGCGTAGTGGCGACAGGCCGGGCGATAAACGGCGCCGATATGTTCATGTCGGACCCTTATCCATCGACCGCGCCGTCGCACGTCGCACACGCCAGGCTTGCAGGCGCTGTGCCTGATTGGCAAAACCGAGGTAGATCACGGGCGTCGTGAACAGGGTCAGCAGCTGACTGACGATCAGCCCGCCCACCATGGTCACGCCCAGTGGATGGCGCAACTCGTGACCAGCACCGGTGCCCAACATCAGCGGCAGGGCTCCCAGCAGGGCTGCCATGGTGGTCATCAGGATGGGCCGGAAGCGCAGCAGGCAAGCCTGATGGATGGCCTGGCGCGGCGCCTTGCCTTCCTCGCGCTCGGCGTAGAGCGCGAAGTCGATCATCATGATGGCGTTCTTCTTGACGATGCCGATCAACAGCACGATACCGATGATGCCGACCACACCCAGATCCTGGCGTGCCAGCAGCAAAGCCAGCAAGGCGCCCAACCCCGCTGATGGCAGTGTTGAAAGAATGGTCAAAGGGTGGATGTAGCTCTCGTAGAGCACGCCGAGCACGATGTACATGGTGACCACCGCCGCCAGAATCAGCAGCAAGGTGCTGGTGAGCGAGGCGCGGAAGGCCTCGGCAGCGCCCTGAAAGCTGGTCTCAACGCTGGCTGGCAGGTCGAGCCTGGCTTCCTCGGCCTTGATGGCATCCACCGCACTGCCCAGCGAGGCGCCCGGTGCCAGGTTGAAGGAAACCGTGGCGGAGGGGAACTGCGCCACGTGATTGATGGCCAGCGCTGCCGGCCTCTCGACGACTTTGGCCACCGACGAGAGCGGCACCTGTATCGTTGTGCTGCTGCCGTTCGCGCCAGCCGAGGTGATGCCCGGCAGGTAGAGGCTGTCCAGCGCGCGCGGGCCACGGCGGAACTCGTTGGCGGCTTCCAGCACCACCCGGTATTGACTCGACTGGGTGTAGATGGTGGACACCAGACGTTGCCCGAAGGCGTTGTAGAGCGCGGCATCGATTTCGGCGACGGTGACGCCCAGTTGCGCGGCCGCCTCACGGTCGATCTGCACATAGGCTTGCAGTCCCTGGTTCTGCAGGTCGCTGGCCACGTCAACCAGTTGCGGCAGCGTCTTGAGTTTCTCCAGCAAGCGACCGGTTGAACTGGCCAGCGCGTCGGCGTCGGGCGAACTGAGCAGGAACTGGTACTGGGTCTTGGAGATACGGTCTTCGATGGTGAGATCCTGCACCGGCTGCATGTAGGCGGTGATGCCGGGGATGTGGGCCGTGCTGTCGGTCAGGCGCCGGATAACGTCCGAGGCCGATGCGCGGCGCTGGTCAAACGGTTTGAGTGTGAGCTGCATGCGCCCGGTATTGAGCGTCGGGTTGGCGCCGTCAACGCCGATGAACGACGCCAGGTGATCAATATCGGGGTCCTGCATGATGACCTCTGCCAGCGCCTGCTGGCGAGCCGACATGGCGTCGAAGGAGGTCGTCTGCGTGGCCTCGGTGATGACCTGGATCAGGCCGGTGTCCTGTACCGGAAAAAACCCCTTGGGCACGATGACGTAAAGCCAGGCGGTGACGACCAGCGTCAGCACAAACACGCCCATGGTGGCGCGCGGGCGGTCCAGCACCCAGTCCAGCATCGTGCCGTAGCGGGCCACCGTGCGCTCGAAAGCGGCGCCGAACCACTCACCCAGACGGCTGTGCCGGCGCTCGCGCTCGGGGCGCAGCAAGCGCGCGCTCATCATGGGCGTGAGCGTCAGCGAAACAACCGCCGAAATCAGGATGGCCACCGCCAGCGTGATGGCGAACTCATGGAACAGGCGCCCGACCACGTCACCCATGAAGAGCAGCGGAATCAGCACGGCAATCAGCGATACGGTCAGTGAGATGATGGTGAAGCCGATCTGCTTTGAGCCCTTCAGCGCAGCCTGCATCGGTGTGTCGCCCTCTTCGACGAAGCGCGCGATGTTTTCGATCATGACGATCGCATCGTCAACCACGAAGCCGGTAGAGATCGTCAGCGCCATCAGCGTCAGATTGTTGATCGAGAAACCTGCCAGATAGATGACGCCGAAGGTGCCGACAAGGGACAGCGGCACGGCAACGCTGGGAATCACGGTCGCGCTGGCGCTGCGCAAAAACATGAAGATCACCATCACCACCAGCGCCACGGCCAGCAGCAGCTCAAACTCGGTGTCGTCGACCGAGGCGCGAATGGTCGTCGTGCGGTCCGCAATCACCTGCACGTCGATCGAAGCCGGCAGCGTGGCCTGCAGCTTGGGCAGCAGCGCCTTGACACGGTCTACCGTCTGGATCACGTTGGCGCCAGGCTGGCGCTGCACGTTGAGGATGACGCCGGGTGTGCGATCCGACCAGGCGGCCAGACGCAGGTTCTCGGCATCGTCAACGATCTGCGCCACATCACTGAGCCGCAAGGGTTTCCCGTTGCGCCAGGCAATGATCAGGTTCTGATATTCGGCCGCTGACTTGAGCTGATCGTTGGCGTCAATGGTCGAGGCCCGCTGCGCGCCGTCGAAGCTGCCCTTGGCCTGGTTCACGTTGGCGGCCACGATGGCCGTACGCACGTCATCCAACGACAGTCCCAGTGAGGCCAGCGTCTGTGGATTGGCCTGGATGCGCACTGCCGGACGGCGTCCGCCGGCGATGCTGACCAGCCCGACTCCTTCCACTTGCGAGAGCTTGGGTGCCAGGCGGTTCTCGGTCAGGTCGTGCAGCTTGATCACCGGC
>CAIYMN010000336.1 GCA_903927295.1 uncultured beta proteobacterium
CAGATCCGCAATCACGTTGTTCAAACCGGGGGCAGGCAGATGTTTGAGCAGCAACTGCTGACTGGCCGGTGTCAGGAAGTCCGTGAGCTTTTTCTTGCCGACAATCTCTTCGCGGCTGTAGCCTAACCAGGACAGTTCGAGTGAATTGATGTGCTGATAGGTGCCTTGGGCGTCCAGGGCGTGGCTGCCGAAGGGCACATGCTCATACAGGAGGCTGATTTCGTCTTCAAGCGCGCCGAGCTTTTCGTCCAGCCGCGTCACATTCTTGGTGCGCTCCGCATTCGATAGGTCGCGTCCGTGCCGGACAACGTTCATGGCGGGTTCAGGGTCAAAGTCAGAGCGCTATTTTCTCAGCGACCTGGCGACGGCAACGGCGTCAAGCGCCAACTTGGCCGCAGCTGCCGCAGCGGCGCTGGCCCGTGCAGTTGCCGCAGCTGCTTCGCTGGAGGCCTGCACAGCCGATTCTTCGGCCTGAAAGGCTGCTGCTGCTGCTGCCGCAGAAGCTGCCGCAGAAGCCGCTGCTGCTGCCTCTGCCGCGGCCAAAGCCGCCAGGCCGGCAGCTTCAGCCGCCGCCTCGGCGGCCTCGATCGCTGGCACTGAAGCGGCTGCTGTGGCCGCCATGGTTGCATTCTTGCAGGCCAGGGAAGATTTCTCGGCAGCAGTCGCTGCGCGAATGGCAGCCTCCAGCGTCGAGGCTGTCAAGGCCTTCATGGAATTGAGTGCCTGCGTATAGCGTTTGTTGACAACCAGATAGCCGTCCCGCAGTGTGACAACCTCGTTTTCCAGATCCGTCAGTCTGGCGTAGATCTTGTTTTCAGTATCTGAGACCATGACGCGTTCTCCAGCTATGTTGGTGTCAACCGGGTGCAGCAGGCGCACCGTGGCGAAAATGCTGAAGCCGGCTTCAATGTTGTCATTGTGAACCTCTTTGCCTCGGTTGAGAACTTCCTGGACCGAAGAATGGCCAAACCGATGTCCACTCCCAAGAGTAAAACCAGAACGTACTTTGCGGTTTCATAGTACCAAGTTACCGCAAATTTGGTATCTCCTGCCCATTCAACAGTGCTTTGCCAGGTCCTAGACTGAAGTCGCCAGGTCGTTGGTGTGGACGTGTGTTTCGGAGCAGTGCTGAGTATCAAGTTCCACCTGACCAGACTTTTTGCGGTTTCGTCCATGGGCTCACTGATTTGCCCAGCGGCGGTGCCGTTCGATCAACGTGGTGGATGAAGGGTTCGTATGCGGCAAGTTGTTTTGTGGTTGCTTTGTGCTGTGGGCTGTTGGGGATCTGCCTTCGTTTATGGTGCTGTGGAAGGCGCTTACCGTCAACCCGCCAATTTGAGCGACGGAGTCCTGATGATCGCGCTCGTGCTGGGCATGGTTGCTCCAGTCGTTCTTCCGTTTGCCCTGTGGTTTGGGGTTCGCGCCACCAAGGCACGAAAGCGCGAGGCCTTCCTGGAAAAACTCAAGCGTGATCATCGTTTCGACCTGGAGGGTCGCGATGATTGGGGCAGTGAATACTGGGTCGATACTTCGACACGGACCGCGGTATTGTTCAGTGAGAATGGCGAGCCAGAAGTGATCCGTGCGGCTGACGTGTTGGGCGTTTCAGCCACGATCAGTACGGGTGGTTACAAGACGGCTGGAACATGTTTACAGTTCAAGTTTTGCGATCCAGCGCGTGCGCCTGAAAAATTGCATTTCCAAGGAACAAGCGGTAAGGCCGAGCTTGTCCATGCGAAGCTTGCTGAGGCTGGGTTTAACAAGCAGGGCCACGCCACGGAGTCGCTGATGGTCCGTCGATTGCGTGCGAAATCGGCTCCCACCCGATGCCCGGCCTGTAGCTGGCGGCGCGATGAATGCAACTTCGCCCTCTAGCCATCGCAAATCGCTATGATCGCGCTCCAGATTCCCAATTGAATCGAAAAACGCCGCAAAGGAACAGATTCATGGCACGCTTGACAGCCAAAGACTTTCAGCCCGAAGTCCTCCAGTTGTTTGACCGCTATGTGCACGGTGACATCAGTCGCCGGGGGTTTTTGGACAGGGCAGCCAGCCTGGCCGGGTCTGCTGCCGCAGCCGCTGGCTTGCTTGCAGCACTGAACCCGAAATTTGCCGAAGCCCAACAGGTCGCACCAGGCGACTCGCGCTTGCAAACGCGCTACCAGGTCTTTGACGCCCCTGAAGGAAACGGCACAGTGCGCGGCTACCTTGCCAAGCCAGCTGGCGTCAGTGGAAAGCTCCCGACCGTGCTGGTCATCCACGAAAACCGCGGACTCAACCCGCACATCGAAGACATCACCCGTCGCCTTGCTCTGGATGGATTTCTGGCTTTTGCACCCGATGCCCTCTATGCCCTGGGTGGTTACCCCGGTGACGAAGACAAGGCACGTGAGCTTTTTTCAAAGCTCGATGCCGGCAAGACCCTTAACGACTTCGTTGCCGCCGCTCGCGCTCTGCTCACTTGGCCGGAGAGCAGCGGAAAAGTGGGCGCCGTGGGCTTTTGCTATGGCGGTGGCGTTGTGAACATCCTGGCCACCCGGATTCCTGAGCTGGCCGTTGGTGTTGCCTTCTATGGCTCGCAACCGCCATTGCAGGACGTGCCGCGAATCAAGGCACCCTTGCTGATTCACTACGCAGGTGTCGATGAGCGGATCAACGCCGGATGGCCGAAATTCGAGGTGGCACTCAAGGCTGCCGCAATCCCTTACGAGGCTTTCGTCTATGCCGGCGTGCAGCACGGATTCAACAACGATACGACGCCGCGCTTTGATGAGCCCGCAGCCAAGCTTGCCTGGCTGCGCACGACGACCTTTCTGAAGAAGAATCTGGCCTAGCCGCTACCACCGCAACACCCGCGGTCCCAACATGGCCCCGGCCAGTGTTGGAATTGCGATGCCCAGCACATACCAGAGAGCTATGAACGGTGCACCTGACTCAGGACAGTGCAGCGCATACATCATGGTGCTGAGCGATCCGGCCAGCAAGCCCGAGCTGGCGCCAGCAAGAGCAAGCTGAGTCGGGGCAAGACCGCGCAAGGCCCAAAGCATCGCCAGGAACGGTGGCACCGAGATCATTGCGATGCTGAGGGCGCAGGTACTCCAGGTGTCGCCCAGGAGCAGATGGGAACGTTGCTCAGGCGTGGCAACCAGCAACACAAGGATGGCCACCAGCCATAAGACCAGCACCGGCGCCGCCAGCGCCAGGCGCACACCACCCAGGTGCACACCGGGATGGCCGAGTCGCTGGGTCGCGATCAAGGCCGCAAAGGCAAGGCTGGCGGCGAAAATCAACTTTCCCCAGAACATGGCTTCACCTGTTGCCTGAGCCAGGTCGGTTCGGACGCCGTGGGTCGAGAGCATCAGCAGAAAAGCGCCCGCGATCCCGAATGCGAGTGCCGCGGTGAAGCGACGGGTCACGGTGTTCGGCTCTGGCGCTGGGTCTGCTGCCAACAGGGAGATGAGTTCGTCTGTCTTCATAGTGTGCCCCTGATTCTGGCCGCCAGCGCCTTCAAGCCCCGGTGCACGCCCACCTTGATCGCCGACTCGGACATGCCTGTGCGTTGTGCGGCTTCCGCTACCGATAGCCCCTCGAGCTTGATGTGCATGATGGGCAGACGATGGTGTTCGGGCAGTTCGGCCAGCAGTTTGTCCAGATCCCTCCTGGCATCCGCTGCGTCGGTATCAGACGCGGCAAAGACTTCGAGCTCGTCATCGAGCGGCTCGGTCAATGCCTCACTCGATTTCCTGGCGCGCAGCAGGTCAACCAGCTTGTAGCGGGCAATCGCGTGCACCCATGCCGTGAGGGGCTGGTCGGCTTGGTACGTATGGCGCTGGGTATGCACCGCGAGCAGTGTTTCCTGCACAAGATCCTCTACATCGTCGGGTCGTTGAAAAAGTCGTTTCCTGAAATAGGCTCGCAAGTGCGCGCTCAAGGCTTTCAGAAAGCCGTGGTAGGCCGGCGCATCACCGCCCATTCCCTTCACCAGCAAGTCGCGCAGCTGCCTCTCGCTGTCAGCGAACCTGATGTCCCTGGCTTTAGTTCGTTCCATGAGCGTCATTCGTTACAGCGCGGGCAAAAAATATTTCTTTGAAGAATTCTGCTGTGAACTGTAACCGCCAGCAGTTTCTTTCGAACTACCTATCAAGCGGCACTGTGCCGTCGGCATCTTCAAGGATCATCCATGAGTTCGCAAAATCCAGTCATCCATCCGGGATGGTTACGCAGCACACACTGGCTCAATGCCATTGCGGTTGTCGTGCTCATGACGAGCGGTTGGAGGATCTACAACGCAACGGCATTTCTGGGTTTCCCGATCCCGAAAGGCGTGACCCTGGGTGGCTGGCTGGGTGGCGCCTTGCAGTGGCATTTTGCGGCGATGTGGCTGCTGGGCGCCAATGGACTGCTGTACCTCTGCTTCAACGCGGCGACGGGGCGGCTGGCGGGAAAGTTCTTTCCGCTCTCACCCAGAGCATTGTTCGATGATTTGCTGGCTGCAGTCAAGGGCAAACTCGCCCATGCGGACCCGCAGCACTACAACATGGTGCAGCGAGTGGCCTACCTGTTCGTCATGCTCGACAGTGTGTTGCTGGTGCTCTCCGGTCTCGTGCTCTGGAAATCAGTGCAATTTCCATTTTTGCGCGAACTGCTTCTGGGCTACGAGGGAGCCCGTCGCATTCACTTCTTTGCCATGGCGGCCCTGGCCGCGTTTGTGGCAGTTCATCTGGTGATGGTGGCCTTGGTGCCACGCACCTTGCTCTCCATGGTTCGTGGCCGCTAAGGAACTCCAATGATCATCAAGACCCCGCCCCGCATGGCCATCGACCACCAAGCTGTCCTGAACGAGGCGGCCAGTCGCATCAGTCGCTCCAGGACCATCAGCCAAGCTGGACGGCGCAACTTTCTGCGCCGCTCCCTGACGCTCGGTGGCATTGCCATGCTCACAGGCTGCGCCCTCGTCGATGAGGCGAGCGTTGATACGGCGCTGAGCCGCATTTCGCGCATCAATGACGATGTGCAAGGCTGGCTGTTCGACCCGAATCGCCTGGCCCCGACCTATCCGGATTCGATGATTACCCGTCCGTTCCCGTTCAACGCCTATTACAGTGAAGACGAGGTGCGTGAAGTCGAGGAGAGCAGTTTCCGGCTGGAGGTGACTGGCTTGGTTGCCGACAAGCGCAAATGGGCTCTGTCGGAACTGCGCGCCATGCCGCAAATCGAGCAGGTGACTCGCCATATTTGCGTGGAGGGCTGGAGCGCCATCGGCAAATGGG
>CAIYMN010000337.1 GCA_903927295.1 uncultured beta proteobacterium
GTGGCACTGCGCACAGTTCGCTGTCGTGCTTGGCGCATTGGCGTGGATGTTGGCCAGGGTCGGCATCACCGCGTAATCCGTCGATGTATGGCACGCCGTGCACTGCGCTGTGCTGGAGGTCGGAATGTGGTTGGCTGGCTTTTCTTCACCCGAGAAAAAGTTGACACCACCATGGCACTGGGAACAGTCACCCGTGTCCGGATGAGCGGCGTCGGCTACGCTGAAGGTACCCCCAGCCGACTTGGGTCGGGTCTGAAAGCCCGTGTACTGTGCCTTGGAAGTCAGGACACTGGGCGAAATGGGATACGCGGCCATGCCCATCCAGACGAAGTTGGTGTCATGACAGGCCGAGCAATTCCCGGTGATCCCGGCATGAATTTGGGTGGTCGTCGGCGCTGGCGTGGCAAATCCACTACCCGGCGCAGTGCGGCTGGCATTCCCCGATATAAGGCCGGTCGGCAGCGACGCGATGTGACAACTCTCGCATGCAATGGACGATGGAATGTGTGAGCTTGGGCCGACCGGAGAGGTCGGTGGCATCACCACGATGCTCGAAATACCGGCAAACGTGCCGCCCGTGATCGACGGACCATGGCAGTCGGCACAGCCGCTGGTGATGCCGGAGTGATTCATCTGGCCGCCGGAGAAACTCGTGAAATCGGTCAGTATGGACTGCACGTGGCAGCTGGCGCACAGTGCCGGGTTACTACGTGGCAGGTGGTTGATCGGCATGCCGGTGGCGCTCCTGCCGTCATGACAGTTCGCACAAGTAGTGGTGTCGCCTCCAAGTGCCGAATGCGCAAAGCGTTGCACAGGCAGAAAAGACACAGAGGAATGGCAAACGTCACACGACAAATTGGTGGAAATGTGCTTGGCCGACTGCCCCGTCGCACGATAGCCGTCATGGCAAGTTCCACACGTGCCAGGCTGTACCGCCGAATGACTGAACATGACGGCGCCAAACGAGCTGACATTGTGGCAGCTGTCGCAACCGCCGGCGATTTGAATGTGCCGGTACGGCATTGCTGTCGCGCCACGCTGATTGTTCACCACATGACAACCGACGCAGTCACGTGGCGTTGATTTGAAAATGCCTTTGATATGACAGGACTCGCAACGCACCTGCTCATGCGCCCCCATCAGCGGAAAGGCGGTTGCTGCGTGATCAAATCCACCGGCAGTCTGGGCTCTCACGTCCGAGCTGAAGAGCATCGCGCACAAACAAAACAACATGAGTGCGAGCGCACAACATTGCCGAAAAATGGCGTCCAGCCGGGTTGCATTAATCACGAAGATCACCTCGGTATGAGCTCAGACAAGCGTATCGATTTGTCCATCGGCACGACGATGGAGCGGGAACCCGCCGTGCCGTCCTGACGTCCCGTTTTTTGCTTCAGCGTCTTGAACGCCGAAGTAAGGTGACATTGCTGACACTGTCGACCAAAACTACCTTCATGAACATCGTCGCGACCGTGACAACTGATGCACTGTGTCGACACAAGGGCCCGCTGCTCGGTCGGCGCCGTATGGCAGCGGGCGCAGGCGGTACTTTTATGCTTACCATCAAGCGCAAACTTGGTGCGCAAATCGTGATCGTAGCTCCAGTCCTTCCAGGTGCGAGCGTTGTGGCATTGTGCGCAATCCGGGCCCAAGGTCTTCTTGTGTTTATCGTCCTTGAAATGGCAGGCCAGGCAGGCGACCTTCGCATCCTTGAAGCGTGTCGATGTGTGACATTTTTCGCACTTGACCGGGCTATGCTTGCCAAGTAGCGGAAACCGTGTCAAACCATGATCAAACTGGGCAAGCTTCCACTCGCGGTAACTGTGACACTTCTCACATTGCACACCTTCCTGCCCGTCATGCTTGTCGTCCTTCTTGTGACAGCTAAAGCAATCCATCGGTGTTCTTCTGAAACTGCTTAGATCCTTGTGGCAAGCAACGCACTTGACCCCCGTTTTCGCGTGCGCGTTACGCAGGACAAACTTCGTGCGGTCGTGGCTGAAGCGACCCTCGGTTGCCTTCCACTGGGTCTCGGTATGACATTCAGCGCACTTTTCACCCAGGCTGCTGTTGTGCTTGTCGTCCTTTTTATGGCAACCCAGGCAATCCTTTGGCGCCTCCTTGAACATGGCGCTCTTGTGACATTCCTTGCATTCGATCTTAGCGTGCTTGCCCAACAGCGGAAAAATGGAGGCGGCATGGTCAAACTTGGGCGACTCCTTCCAGTTCTTTTCCGTGTGGCAATTTGCGCATTCCTTGCCTAGCGACTCCTTATGCTTGTCATCTTTCTGGTGACAGCTGTAACACTCCTTGCCGACTTTGAGGGTCGAGTAGAGTTTTCCTGTGTGGCAGGAAACACACTTGGCGCTGCCGTGTTTTCCACGCAACGCAAATTTGGTATCGACATCGTGGTTGAACGTTGTGCTCTTCCAGAGTTTGGTACCGTGACATGTCTCGCACTTTTCGCCAAACTGCCCCCTGTGACCTTTTTGGTCGTCCATTTTCTGGTGACAGGCAAAGCAGTTGCGCGGCGTTTCACGATAGTTGGTGTTCTTGTGGCATTCCGCACATTTCACATCCAGATGCTTACCAGTCAAGGGGAAACGCGCCTTGTCATGGTCGAACTTGGCTTCTTTCCAGGCACTTTCCTTATGGCAGCTTTCGCACTTGGTTCCCAACTCGCCCTTGTGCACGTCGTCCTTCTTGTGACACGCATTGCATTCGTGCGCTGCGGCACGGAATTTCTTTCCAGCCAGATGGCATTTGGCACATTCGGTCTTTTGATGCTTGCCCTGAAGGACGAAATTCGTCAGTGTGTGGTCAAACTGCTTCTGGTCCAGCACCACAATCCGGCCGTCGCGTCCCTTGTGCTCGGTATGACAGACGCGACAAGCCTGCTGCTGCGCTTTCTTCCCGTGAAATCCGGAATTAGCACGCACATCGGCTCCAATTTCCTTGTGACAGTCGATGCACAGCCTGTCCTGCGCCTTGCGGTCGAACTTCACATGACATTGCTTGCAGTCGTCTTCCCACTTCACATGCCCCTGAATCAATTTCCCAGGCGCGACAACGGACTCGATTCCCTGCGCCATTGCTCCGGCTCCAAAGAGCATTGCACCAAATGACAGGATCAAGCCTGTGCACCAGACCCGAAAAGCCCTGCAACAGCGCTGAGACAGCCACAAGGTCAACCTATCCCGCATCAGTAAGCGTGAACTGCAACCACATGCACGACCGCACTGATCAGCAACAGATAGACAAACGGGATATGTGCGATGTGCCAAAGTGAGAACAGGCGTGCGTAGGCGGTAAACTGCGCCACACGCGTGACAGCGTGCAGATACTTCGCCACAAGCTTTGCGGAATTTCGTTCCCGCTTCGCCAGATCGTCCGCAGTCCAATTTCCCTGGCGCGCCATCGCCTGCAAAATGCGGTGCAGATCCGAAACACAACGGCGATAAGTCAGCCACTGATGCACCGGCAACCAGAAAACCTGCCGCCCATACGTCATCCAGCCGGCCTGTGCCTGCAGTTCAGCCTGTTCAAAAGCAATCAGCCGAGTTTCAACTCCCGGCGCAAACGCCAAGCGCGAACGGGCCTCAGCCTCCTCGAGACCAGCTCTGGTCTGAAGGTCTTTCAAACTCGCTTTTTCACCGTGCAGACCACGGTTCACCCGCGCATAGATGAAACGACCAATGACGCCACTGGCTGCCACTGCCAGCATGCTGTAAAGCGCCACCGCAGCGTTGAGCGACCCAACCCTGAAAGTTGAATGCAGCAGGATTAGAAGTGGCCCGCCAACGCCGAGCACCATATGCGCGAGAAACCACCATTTCACGCGACCCCAACTTCTTGTGAACCCGAAATGCTTGCGCAACGGGTATGTGAACAGAAGAAGCATCATCGTGCCACCGGCCGCACCAAGCCAGTACCCAACGTCGTCGCCAGCTTGAAAGAATTCCATACGACTGAAATTCCACACAGCCGCCAGCAATGCCGCAATCACGAGATAGACGACGACGTCCAGTGACAGCGAACTGGAGAAACTGCGTTCCGTGTCGATCGGTGCATCCGAGTCCGAATGCTGACCGGATCCGAAAAGAATCGAATCGGGAAATTCGGAGTCACGCATGGACATGGCGTGGGGATACAGCACTTCTGTGGTCGTGTTCATGGTCTCTATTGAAACTGGGTTTGGTGTTCTGTTGGACTCCATTGGATGGTAAGTACTGATTCTTAAGTAAAGCTTAATGAAGCACGTAACTCTCTGTAAGTTGATGACCCAAAGTATACATTTTGGGATTTTTTCCCAATTGTACTGAGGATTGCGTTTTCCACCGTCGCTGCGCGTTCGAAAAGCTTGCCCTCAGTGCAAGTGCGCCAAACTGCCGACCATCGTAACCAGAGCAATCCCCCCCATCAACCAGGCAACCTGAACTGCAGTCTTCCTTGCGCTCAAACGCCTCTGCAGTTGAGGGATCAGATCTGCCAGGGCAACATAGATAAAGCTGCTACTGGCAACAACCAGGAAATAGGGCAGATATTCCTGCAATTGATCGACCAACCAATACCCAAGCAGACCACCCAATGACGTAACGGCACCAGCCAGTGAAACCTTAATGATCGCTGGACGCCGGTTGCCTGCATCCGAGCGCAGCACCATCAGATCACCCATGTGGTGTGGCACCTCGTGGGCCAGCACAGCGAGCGACGCAATCACCCCCAGGCGCAGGTCGGCCACAAACGCTGAAGCAATCAGCACGCCGTCACCAAAGCAGTGCACACTGTCTCCGGCAAGTACGGCCCAAGTACCGGTCGTCGGTTCCTGATGGTGCTCGTGCGCGTGCGACGGCTGATCGTGATGATGCTCATGACCGTGATGCCAAAGCTCTGCCTTATCGAGCAGGAAGAAGAAAATGAGTCCAGACAGCAATGCCACAAACAAGTGCTGCGCTGCTACCTTGCCCTCAAAAGCCTCTGGCAGCAAATGCAGGAATGCCGTGGCCAGCAACGCTCCTGCGGCGAGGCTCAGCATATGCTGTGTGTAGCGTGCGAGCACGCCAAAGCTCAGCAAGGCTGCGAGCCAGACACTGCCAATGCCTGCCACCATCGTACCCATCAAAATTGCTATCCAAATCACTTTTGCCTGCACCTGTAAAGCACCGGGCGAGGCGCACGGCAATAGCCGTGTCACCGACCGTCGATGCCAAGGTGATTATGGCAGTTGAACAATCGCTCAACGCACCGCCCATGGTCTTCAGCGGTCGGAGCGTTTGACGGCGCCACGCGAGTCGGGTAGCAGAAAGGCACCGCGCCTAAACTGCGGTTATGCACAACTTTGACGTGGTCATCATCGGCGCCGGCGCGGCAGGCCTGTTTTGCGCCGGAATCGCAGGCCAACGAGGCCTGGCGGTACTGGTGCTTGATCACAGCGAAAAAGTGGCTGAAAAGATCCGGATTTCGGGCGGCGGTCGCTGTAACTTCACTAACCGGGACTGCACCGCAGCAAATTTCCTCAGTGACAACCCGAATTTCTGCCGCTCCGCACTGACACGCTTCACGGCGCGCGATTTCACGGCGTTGCTGCAGCGCCATGGCGTGGCCTACCACGAAAAGCACAAGGGGCAGCTGTTTTGCGACCGTTCCGCCGAAGACATCATCAAAGTGCTGATGAGCGAGTGTGAGACTGGGCAGGTGACGCGCTGGCAGCCGTGCAGTGTCAAATCCATCCATTTCGATTCCGAAAATCCATCCGCCCACGCTTGCCGCTACAAGATTGAGTGTGATCGCGGCACCGTGCAGGCCCGTGCCGTTGTGATTGCCACCGGTGGACTGTCCATTCCGAAAATCGGAGCAAGTGATTTCGGCTATCGCGTGGCGCGCCAGTTCAATCTTCGAGTGATTGAACCTCGTCCGGCTCTGGTTCCTCTGACTTTTGACAGCGACAGTTGGGCACCTTTTGCACAGCTGGCCGGCCTGTCGCTGCCAGTGCGAATCGAGTGTGGCGAACGAAAACACAAAATTTCCTTCATGGAAGACCTGCTGTTCACTCATCGTGGTTTGAGTGGCCCCGCTGTGCTGCAAATATCGAGTTACTGGACGGCCGGCAAGCCGATCCGGATCAATCTCGCGCCCGACCTCGACTTGCCCCAGACTCTGGCACAGGCCAAACTTCATTCAAGAAAGCTGATTGCCAACGAACTTGCCACGCTGCTCCCGTCGCGCCTGGTTGACACCTGGATTGAGCAGGACCGCAAGACTGGCCAACTTTGGCAGCGACCCGTCAATGAAGCCAGCGACAGGGCATTGACCGCGCTGGCTGAACGCCTGTCCCGTTGGGAGATCACACCCACGACCACGGAAGGCTTCAACAAGGCCGAAGTGACAGCTGGCGGCGTCGATACGCGTGACCTGTCATCACAGACCATGGAATCAGTTCAGGCTGGTTTGTACTTTATTGGAGAAGTCGTCGATGTCACCGGCTGGCTGGGCGGACACAACTTTCAGTGGGCGTGGTCCAGCGCCTTCGCCTGTGCCCAGGGTCTTGCCAGCAATCTCCAGCCGGCGGAGCGACCGGCGTGATGTACCACGCAATAACAAGACTATAATCTGCTGCTTTGCTGGCAAACCCTCGCTGCCTGATCACTTTTTTAGCGGGGAATAAACGCAGTACATTGGTCAGATGCCCGATCTTCCTTTGACCAAAGTATGCACTTTCTGGATCACTTTACGTAAATGACAACCATCCGTGTAAAAGAGAACGAACCTTTTGACGTGGCGCTGCGTCGCTTCAAGCGCACCATTGAAAAGCTGGGCCTGCTGACTGACTTGCGTGCACGCGAGTTCTATGAAAAGCCAACCGCCGAGCGCAAGCGCAAGAAGGCAGCTGCCGTCAAACGCAACTACAAGCGCATCCGCGCCATGCAGTTGCCCAAGAAAATGTACTAAACCTGAGACTTTGTGGGACAGACTGCAGTTACGCGTAGCGAACCAGTTCTGTCCCCAACTGATCAGTCAAGCTAGCTCGCCGAGGCCACTCAGGCGGGCTTTTTTATGTTCAGAACTGTTTACAAGGAACAACTCCCATGACACTCAAAGAGCAGATCACGGAAGACATGAAAAATGCGATGCGTGCGCGAGACAGCGAGCGCCTGGGGACAATTCGACTGTTGCTGGCTGCGGCCAAGCAAAAAGAGGTGGACGAACGCGTGGTCCTTGACGACGCTGCCATGGTGGCAATCATCGACAAATTGATCAAACAGCGCAAAGACTCTGTGGCGGCATTTACGCAGGCCGATCGCATGGATCTTGCCAACAAGGAGTCCGCGGAAATCCAGGTTCTGCAAGCCTACCTGCCGCAACGCCTGAGCGCAGATGAATTGACCGCAGCGGTGCTGGCGATCGTGGCCGAGATTGGCGCGGAACTGGGTCGCGTCGTCGGGCCTGGCGATATGGGCAAGGTCATGGGCACCGTCAAGACACGCCTTGCCGGCAAGGCCGACATGGGCCAGGTGTCAGGCGCTGTCAAAGCCGCTTTGTCCCACTAGGCTGTCGCGGGGACGGACGATTTCAGCTTCCCGCCACCTTCATCCGGTTCACCAGCATCGAGCCAATTGTCTTGGCGCCATAGTTGTAGGCGTCGGCCCCGATCGCCTCGATTCCCTTGAGCATGGCCTTCATGTTTCCGGCAATCGTGATTTCGTGGACCGGGTAGGCAATGCGCCCATGCTCCACCCAGAAACCGCTGGCACCGCGTGAGTAGTCCCCTGTGACGTAGTTCACGCCCGATCCCATCAGTTCAGTCACAAAAAGGCCGGTGCCCAGTTTCCTCAGCATGGCATCCAGATCGTCTCCTGGGCGCGTCAGGCGTGAAGTCATGGTCAGGTTGTGCGACCCACCCGCGTTGCCTGTGGTCTTCATGCCGAGCTTGCGGGCTGAATAGCTGCCCAGAAAATAGCCCTGTACGCGTCCGGCTTCCACTACTTGACGTGCCCTGACCTGAACGCCCTCGTCGTCAAACGGAGAACTGCCCTTGCCGCGCTTGACGAAGGGATCTTCCCGGATATCAATGTGCCTGGCCATGACCTGCTTGCCCAGCGAATCGAGCAGGAATGAACTCTTGCGGTAGAGCGACCCTCCGCTGATGGCCTGCACCAGATTACCCAACAGACCGGCGGCCAGCGGCGACTCGAACAACACCGGACACTCGCGGGTGGCAATCTTGCGCGAGTTCAGACGGCTCAGCGCGCGTTCGGCCGCGTAACGACCAATGGCTTCCGGCGCAGCCAACTCATCCGCACTGCGCATCGAGCTGTACCAGGCATCGCGCTGCATGCCCTCGCCCTTGCCGGCGATCGGTGAGACCGACAGCGAATGCCGGGAACTCGCATAGCCGCCACGAAACCCCCTGGTGTGCGCGCTGAAGAAATGCGATTGCTGTGCCGATACGCTGGCGCCTTCGCTGTTGCAGATGCGTCTGTCCGTCCGAAGTGCTGCCGCTTCGCAGCGCATGGCCACCCTGGCCGCCTCTTCACTGTTGACAGCCCACGGGAAGAACAAATCAAGGTCGGTACGCTGCATCTCCGGTGACGCGATGTCCTGCTCGTCAGGCAAGGCGGCAAAAGGGTCTTCTGCAGTAAAACGCGCAATGTCGTAGGCCGCCTGAACAGTCTGCTCGATGGCTGCCTTCGAGAAGTCAGATGTACTTGCATTGCCGCGACGCTGACCATGGTAAACCGTGACGCCTAGCGACTTGTCACGATTGCGCTCCACATTTTCCAGTTCACCCTTGCGCACCGAAACACTCAGACCGCACCCTTCAGAGGCTTCTGCCCCGGCATCGGTGGCCCCCAACTTCCTGGCGTGGGCGAGCGCCGTGTCGACCAGTTCCTCAAAAAAGGGCCGGCTGTAACTGAATCCGCGCTCCGGTTTGTGTTGATCAACGGCGGGACGGGTGTGCTTGGTGGGTTTCTTCATATCGGAGGCTATGATACTTGGCTATGTCACGCAAACTCAAAAAAGGCTACTTTGTCCGCGGCGAATTTGTCGCCGAGGGCAGCGAGCGCGATCTCGAACTCAAACGTGAATTGAAAGGTACGGACGAGCAAAGCCGCACCGACCTGAAGCGCGAAAGTGCCGAATTGCAAAAGCTCGGCGAGGAGTTGCTGACGCTCCGCGCGGATTTGATGGAGCGGCTTGAATTGAGCGAAAAACTCAAGGATGCGGTGCTGGAGGCCAAACGCATCACCAATTTCGAAGGCAAACGCCGCCAGATGCAATTTATTGGCAAACTGATGCGCCTGGTCGACCCCGCTGTGCTGCAAACAGTTCGCGCGGCCTTGACCGAACAGACCAGCGGCTCGGCACAGGAAAACCTGATCCTGCACCTGGCCGAGAACTGGCGCCAGCGCTTGCTCGACTCAGAGGACGCCTTCGGCGAATGGCTGAACCAATTCCCGGACACCGATACGCAACAACTTCGGGCCCTGATTCGCCAGGCCAGAAAGGACGCTGTTCCCGAGAAACCCGGCGCGGCCGTGCGTCATGGCCGCGCTTACCGCGACATCTTTCAAATCCTGCGCGAGCACCTTACGAACCACGAAGCGGCCAGCCCATGAACACAGCGACCTCCGCCCCTTTGGACAGCGTCAAGATTGGCATTGTGTCGGTCAGTGACAGAGCCTCCAGCGGCGTCTATATCGACAAGGGCTTGCCGGCATTGCAGGACTGGCTGACGCGCGCCTTGAAGAATACAGTCGAGTTCGAGCCACGACTGATAGCCGACGAGCAGATCAGCATCAGCCAAACCCTGATTGAACTGGTTGATGCCGGCTGTGCATTGGTCTTGACGACCGGCGGTACCGGTCCGGCCCTGCGGGACGTGACACCGGAAGCCACGCTGGCAGTCGCCCACAAAGAGATGCCGGGCTTTGGCGAACAGATGCGCCAGATCAGCCTCAAATTCGTGCCGACCGCGATCCTCTCAAGACAAGTGGCTGTGATTCGCAATCAAACCCTGATCATCAACCTGCCTGGACAGCCCAAGTCGATTCAGGAAACCCTGGAAGGACTGCGTGGCGAGAACGGCGAATCCCTGATGGCCGGCATCTTCGCGGCGGTGCCCTATTGCATCGACCTGATCGGCGGGCCTTACCTGGAAACCAGGGAAGAAGTGTGCAAGGCTTTTCGTCCCAAGTCGGCCCTGCGACCCACTCCACCAACCTGAGACTGCCCGTTTTTGTCATGCCGGACTTGATCCGGCATCCATGGATTGCGGATCAAGTCCGCAATGACAAGCAACTGTACGCAACGACGCCGTGGGTCCTGGCCAAGCGACTTACTTGCCAACCAGTTCGTTCAGCTTGGCAGCTTCAAAGTGTTCGTTGCGGGCCGCGTCTCCGGGCACGCAATCGGCCTCATGGCGCTGCGCTGAAAGCTTGTCAATGGTCTGCCACAACATCGCAATCTGATGCTCCTGCGCCGCCGCTGTGTCGATCAGACCCCGCATCGCCTGGCTCAGGGGATCGTCATTCTGCGTCACACCATAAGCTGAAAAACCCATTTTTGACGCTGCTTCCTCGCGCTTCACGTCCAGTTCGGCCTGAATAATGCGAGCCGGGTTACCTACCGCAGTGGCGCCAGCGGGCACCGGCTTGGTGACGACAGCGTTGGAGCCGACCTTGGCGCCATCGCCCACGGTAAAGCCACCCAGCACCTGCGCGCCAGCGCCAATCACCACGTTGCGTCCCAGTGTTGGATGGCGTTTTGCACCTTTGTAGAGCGAGGTTCCGCCGAGAGTGACGCCCTGATAAATCGTGCAGCCGTCGCCAATTTCGGCGGTCTCGCCCACCACCACGCCCATCGCGTGATCGAAGAAGACACCGTCTCCGATGTGGGCGCCTGGATGGATCTCGATGCCGGTCAAAAAGCGGGCGATATGCGAAATAAAGCGGCCCAGCCACTTTAGCCCATGGCCCCAGCACCAGTGCGCCGGTCTATGCAGAATGAGCGCGTGCAAGCCCGGGTAGCAGGTCAGGACCTCCCAGCGCGTGCGCGCCGCTGGATCGCGGTCGAGAATGCACTGAATGTCGGAACGTAGTCTGGAAAACATGAGCGAAGTCTAATCTTTTGTCGCTGCCCCGGCTGACGACAGGGCGTTCGGCGCCAGGCCACTGCGATCCATCATTTTCGCAATCCCGCGCAGAATGTGGATCTCCTCCTGCGTCACGCTGGCGCGGTTGAATAACTGGTTGAGCCTGGGCATGAGTTTCTTCGGCGCCAGTGTGTCCAGAAAGCCAATGCTCACCAGGGCTTGCTCCCAATGTGCCAGCATGCCGGCAAGCTGGGCCGCATCAGCCAGCTCGGACGGCCCGCTGGCGTCCGCCACCGTATAGCCACCCAAAGCCAGCCGCCACTCGTAGGCAATGACCTGTACCGCCGACCCCAGATTCAGCGATCCAAATTCCGGGTTACTCGGAATGCTCAGTGCCACATGGCAGCGGTAAACGTCTTCGTTTTGCATGCCAAAGCGCTCCGAGCCAAACAGAAAGGCGACACCTTGCTCAGTCGCGGACTCGTCTCTTGACAGTTGCTCAAAATGCTGACGTGGCGCCACTGCTGGTGGGCCGAAGTCGCGCGGTGTCATGGCGGTCGCACACAGATGAGTGATGCCGTCCAGGGCCTCATCGAGCGTAGCGACGAAGCGCGCCTTCTTCAGCACGTCCAGAGCGCCGCTGGCACGCTGAATGGTCTCTTCCCGGTTCAAGACATTGGCCCAGCGTGGCGCGACCAGCACGAGATCATCAAAACCCATCGTTTTCATGGCGCGCGCAGCTGCGCCCACGTTGCCGGCGTGGCTGGTGTTGATCAGGATAAATCGGGTTTGCATGGTAGCCCGTTAAAATGCAGCTATTGTCGCTGGCAAAAATGCTTGTCGTTGCGGCCCCGCATCCGGTCCGGGGTTTCCGCACCCGCAATCCATGGATGCCGGATCCAGTCCGGCATGACAGCCGCTAAAGGGACAGAGCCAAAGTTCTGTCCACAAACCTAAAAGTTATTCATGTCCCCCAATCTGCATCCCATGATCAATGTGGCCATCAAGGCGGCGCGCGCTGCTGGTGCCATCATCAACCGCGCCGCGCTGGACGTGGAGTCGGTCCGGATTTCACA
>CAIYMN010000338.1 GCA_903927295.1 uncultured beta proteobacterium
ATGACTCGTACCGGGTTGTCTGTAAGAAGTGGCTCCGCAAATTTGAATAGGTGAGATAAAGACAGACTCCGGGCATTTGGCTTGGCCGAAAATGGCTGGGCAAGAAGGAGTTTGTGATGAACAAGAAATCATCAGGTCACCAACAAGGTGGCAGCGCATGACCAATACGGTGGGGTGAAGCAGACCGATGGACCGCGGCGACAGACGGCGAAAAGTCCAGGTCAGGCAATTGCCGTTGGACTTCCAGGAACCTCCCCTTCGTGGCCGTCGGGAACCGCTGGCGGGTGTGTGAAAACTCAAGATTGAGCGGACTTGCAGAGAATTTGAGAGTACCAAAACCATTCCCATGATGACGATCGTCGCTTGTAGGCCGTCCTGCGCGGTCGCACTTTTTTGACCGAGGATTTTCGTCAGCGTTTCTACACAGGCTCTGTCTGTTTGAGACGGTCGCCATTGACGGCACCCAGTGCCTTAGGCATGCCTTTGAGGCCGACGGCGGCAGCGAATGGACATCGAGTCGAGGCGGACTTATGATGCCCTCTGATCCAGCCTTCGCGTTGCCGCCTGCGGCGCAAGCGGATTCCATCCTCTAGAAAGGTCATGTCAAGCGTGTGGGCCCGCCCGGAAAAGCCAGTTCAAATTTCCCCTTCGCAGCTCGTGATCGGGCTGTTCGTGTGGATCGACCTTCCATGGTCTGAGCACCCCTTTTTGTACAACAAGTTCCGCATCTCGACAGCGGCCCAACTGGCGGAAATACGCTCTCTGGGCCTCAACGAGATCGCCTACTTTCCCAATAAGAGCACGGCCAATCCGTCGCTGCCGGTCTTAACACGGCCGGGCGAAGTGGCGCGCCCGGTGCCAGTCCACACCGAGCCGGAAGCGCAGCAGGCCAAGAAAGATAGATTAAGTGAGCAGAAAGCAGCTGCTTCCCGCGCCGAGCGCGACTGGGAACGCGCGGCAAAGCAGACGCGGGAGGCGCTGATCGGCCTGCATCGAAGCCCGAAGCAGGCCGGCCTCAAACTGGCTCTCCTGTCCAGGGAGACAGCCGGCAAGATCGCGGCGGGCAGCGAGGTCCTGCTCCACCTGCTGGGCGACAAGAACGATGAAGGACCCCAGTTCCATGCACTGAACGTGATGACGCTGTCAATGATTCTGGGGAAGACGCTAAAACTCTCTGCCTCTGAACTGGAGGACCTGGCGCTTGGCTCGCTTGTCCACGACGCTGGCAAAGCGCGCATCCCGGCGCACATCCTCAAGGCCGCTGTCCGGGCGAAGCACGAAGAGGACTTTTACCGCGCCCATACCCACTACGGCGTCGAGATGGCATTGGAAACCGGAGTGTTTTCACCCGCCGCGCTCGCCGTGATACAGGACCATCATGAGCACCTTGACGGCTCCGGCTTTCCTGCCGGAAAATCGGATCCCGGCACCTTGGCCCGAGTCGTCGCTCTGGTCAACAGGTACGACCGCCTGTGCGGCCCGGAATCGCCGGAAAAGTCAGCCCTGATGCCTGCGGAGGCGCTCTCCATGCTCTACGCCAAGGCAAGCAAGAAGTTTGACCAGAAGCTGATCGCCCTGCTGATAAGAATTCTCGGCGTATACCCGCCGGGAACCATCGTTCAACTCAATGACGGTTCGCTTGCACTGGTGGTTTCGCCGGGCAGCGACACTTTGCGGCCGGAAGTCCTGATCTATGATCCAGACCTCGACAAGGATGACGCGGCGGTGATCGACCTCTGCCAATATCCCGACCTCAAGATCGAGGAAACAGTACGCCCGGCTTCGCTGCCCAAGGACGTCCTGCATTGGCTTAACCCGCGCCAGCGCCTCTCGTATTTCTTTTCGGTGAAGCCCGCCGCGTGAGAAGCGAAGGCTTCCGTCACAGACTGTCGGTTGACCTGCATCGTCTACCCGATGGGTGCCGAACATCTTGAGCTATTTGACAGCACGCCTCCTGTCCCGCCACCTTCGTCAGCTCCGGCCTTCCACGAAGGCTCGATGTTGCTGCTCGATGCCTATGATGAGCGAGTTTTTCTCTGCGATGCCCTGAGCATAGTGCCAGAGCACACCCTGCCGCTTGGCGTTTGAGCGGTTGGATCCTGGACACAAAGTAATCTGCCTATCCATCACGTCCGGCTTTCAGCGACTGGTTTGGTGACCTGTCCCACTCACTCTTGATCGTCGGCTTCGGAGGAAAGTGGCTGGCTTCGGCAATCACGTCTCGGTCACTGGACTTGCAAATGTGCCCGATCTGGACCTGTCATCGAAGGCACTCGTCACGCGGATTCTTGAAATGAACCGATATCGAGCTTACAGTACGTATTCCGTCACCGTGCAGGGAAGACCATGAAAAGCGAAAGCGAAATTGTTGACGCCATCAAAGGCGATGAATTCGCTTTTTTCTATCAATCCAAGGTCTCTCTCGTCACGGGCCGCATCGTTGGTGCCGAAGCGCTGATAAGGTGGATCAGACCGGATGGCTCGATCGTGATGCCCGATGACTTCATTCCTGCGGCTGAGCGCTCATCGCTAATCAAAGACGTGACTCTTCACATGCTTCCAAAATTGATGAAGGACATGTTGATAATGATGGACGTCGAGCCATTGGTTGTTTCTTTCAACACATCAGCGCAAGACTTTGAGGATGACACATTTGCCAGAACGCTTCTGAAGATGGTCGAGACCTTTCGCTTGGCGCCGAACGCCATCCAAGTAGAAATTACCGAGTCGGTCGCTCTGGGTGCCGGAGAGGCGATACGAAGAAATATTCGCCCCTTGAGTCAAGCCGGCATTGGTCTGGCGATGGATGATTTTGCAACGGGCTACTCGTCTCTGGACACACTGAGCAAGTGGCCGTTTACTACCATCAAGCTTGATCAGGGGATCGTTGGCAGAATGATGGCGTCGCAGAGGAACGCGACGATTGTCAATTCCTCGATACGCATGGCGCACGAGTTGGGAGTCGAAGTGATTGCCGAAGGTGTGGAAGCCCGTGAACAGCACCAATACCTTATGGAGTCTGGATGCAACCATATTCAGGGCTTCTGGATCAGTCGTGCCCTCCCATTGGATCAGTTCATCACCTTTGTAGAGCAGGACAACCGTTGGTCAGGCTTACCCGTTGGACTCATACACATGGCGGTCATTGATCACGTTCAGTGGCGCAAGCAGTTAGCCAGCAGTTTGCTCCGGGCAGTGAGTTTTCCAAAGAACTCGCTACAACGCGCCAACATGAACTTGCCGGCCATGGAGTGCCATGAGTGCCGGTTAGGCCGGTGGTACTACGGCGAGGGAAATATGTTTCATGGAAGAGCCATCTTCCAGTCTCTGCAAAAACCTCATGCTGATGTGCACGATACCGGTCTTCGGTTGACGCAGTTGGTCATAGATGGCGCCAGCTTGAAAGACATCACCCCCATATTGCGAGTCTTTGCAGAACAGTCGATGATTGTTCTTGGACTGTTACAGAATCTGGAAGACGAGGCCCTTGAAAATCTGCATCACTCCACCAGCGACGAAAACTATCACTTGTCAAACTATTTGCAGTTGTAGACCAGTCAGGTCAGGGAGCGCAGATTGGGCTGCCAGAAAGCTGACCGTGCCGACTGCGGAATGTGTCAATGACTTTGCTACACCTTGCTTCATAAATTTACTGTGCATGGTTGTACTGTTTCAGTCGGTTTCCTTTGCTCTGGCGGTGGGTTGATCCAGGCCGCTGTGGGCATGGGTTTTAGGCAAGGACGGATGCCCTTGAATCGGTTGGGCGTGGTATTGAATGCCGCATTCAGCGTTGCTTGTCGAACTTCCCGCATTGCCTGCGCTTGTCCGTAGTGCACGCTGTGGGGTGCCTGTCGTGACCGACCGGACTCGCTGGAGCCTGTGTGAAAACGTCCAGCCCAGGTACACGGCCTGATGGGATTGTGCGTTGATATCGATGTGAATTCATTGATGGAGGTGCGCAGATGAAGCGGTACATCCAAGGCGAAGAAAGAAGTCAGGTTACGTTGCTGGCGGAGTGTCTGGATGACTACATCGCTGAAGACAACACGGTGCGTGTAGTTGACGTGTTTGTGGACGAACTCAATTTGGCTGATCTTGGATTTGATGGCATTGCACCGGCGATCACGGGAAGACCGAGTTACCACCCGTCGGTGCTGCTGAAGCTCTACATCTACGGCTACCTCAACCGCATCCAATCAAGCCGGCGCCTGGAGCGCGAGTGCCAACGCAATGTTGAGCTGATGTGGTTGACGGGCCGCCTGGCACCGGACTTCAAGACCATTGCTGATTTCCGCAAGGACAATGGCAAGGGTATTCGAAACGCGTGCAAACGTTTCGTAGGCTTGTGCCGTGAGCTGAAGTTGTTTACGCAGTCTGTCGTTGCCATCGACGGCAGCAAAATCAAGGCGGACAACAACCGGGAACGCAACTACACCCAGGGCAAGATCGAAAGGCGCGAACGTGAACTTGAGGAGAACATCCAACGCTACCTGGACGCGCTGGAGACCGCAGACCGCACCCAACCTGTGGAGTTGCAGGCCAAGACAGATCGGCTGCACGACAAGATCACCAAGCTGCGCCAGAAGATGAAAGACCTGCAAGAGATCAAGGCGCAACTCCAGACTCAGCCCGATGGACAAATCTCGCTGACAGACCCCGATGCACGGGCGATGACAACCCACAGCATGAAAGGCACGGCGATGGTGGGCTACAAAGTGCAAACAGTGGTGGATGCCCAGCATCATCTGATCGTGGCCTATGAAGTGACCAATTCCGGCAGCGACCGCTCACAACTGAGCAGAATGGCACTGGCCGCACGCGAGGCCATCGGCACACCCGAACTGCAAGCCTTTGCGGACCGTGGTTACTACAGCAGCTTGGAAATCAAGGCATGCGATGACGCTGGGATCACGACCTACGTGCCCAAGCCGATGACCTCCACCGCCAAGGCACACGGGCGATACGCAAAGGACGACTTCATCTACATCGCAAACGTCGACGAGTACCAGTGCCCGCAAGGAAACCGGGTGACCTATCGATTTACGACAACCGAAGATGGACTGCAGATGCGCGCCTACTTGTGCAGCGCTTGCCCTACCTGTCTGATCAAGGCCCAATGCACGACCAGCAAATACCGACGCATCAGGCGCTGGGAACATGAGGAGGTTGCGGACGCGGTGCAGCGACGCCTGGAGCAAAAGCCCGATGCGATGATGCTCAGAAAGCGCACCATTGAACACGTCTTCGGAACACTCAAACACTGGATGGGCTGGACTCACTTTCTGACGCGGGGGATGGAGAACGTATCCACGGAAATGAGTCTGAACGTACTGGCTTATAACTTGGGGTCCCTTCGTTTTCAGTGCAATAAGTGACGGTACGCAAAGCTAGCACTGGCGCGGGGGTGGTCTGAGGAGATCGTTGATTTCATTGACTTTCCTGTTCACTTTCAAATTGGCGATTCGTGGCGTCAAACCGTGGTCGGTTTCATCCATTGGTGCCAGTTATCGGTGCATGTGGCCGCGAAGGCAGGATTTGGTCGGCGTAGCGGTCAACTGGGAAGCGAAATACACCTCGCAAGTTGATGCTCTCCAGTCTGGTGGGGGCAATCTTTCCAATCAATTCCGGTGGAATGACCTGGCGGCGGTTCGACCAGCGATCCAGGACGATCTGCATTTGTGAGGTATTCCACGCCATCACGATGTTGGCCATAAGGCTCAACGCGTCGGCCACAGCCTGCATTTCGTCGACGCGCTTGGCCTGTGCTGGGCTGATCCGGCCGGTGTAGATGGCACGCTTGAGGGCGTTGACCGCCTCGCCCCGATTGAGCACCCGGCGCAATTCATTGCGGAAAGCGTCCTTGACAAAGTAGTCAGCCAGAAACGCCGTACGCAGCAACCGCCCCAACTGCACGCCGGCCTCATAGATCGGATCGCCCTGGGCGGCAGAGCCGAATCGCGCCAGAGCTGCCACCGCACTGGCATGTCCGCTCATGACCGAGGCTGCCAGGTGCACCAGACTATCCCAATGTTTTTCGATCAAAGCGATGTCGACATTGGCTTCGCACACCGCAGCGATTTCTGCGGGCACTTTGGTGCCGCGCGGCACGAACAGGTGGCGCTGTTTGAGTTCCTTCAACCGCGGGCAAAGATCAAAACCAAGCAAACGAGCATGTGACATGGCAAAGTCGGTGTAGCCATGGGTGTCCACCGCCAGTTGGCTAGTCTCCAGCTTTTCCTGGCGGATAACACCTTCAATGGCCACACCCGCCTGGCGCTCATTGAGCACAAAGGGTTGCGCATGGAAGATTCCCCATCGGTCTTTTACATGGGAGTAAATTCCAATGGAAGGTGTGTTGCGCCGGGGATCTAGCCTGGCTTGCCACACGCGTTTGGTGGTCTCCATGCTCATCATGTCAGAAGACGCCAAATCGGACCGCCCCCATGTGGTGGCGATCGGGTGTCGCTGCATGAATTCCAGCACAGCCTGGCAGGCCTGGCCCAGGCGCCGTTCGTCCCGCGCCCAGCGCATGGCTTGGCGGATGCTGGTGGCAGACAGTTGCGGAATCATGCGCGCGCATTCGACGGCGGTCAGACTGGTGCCGTGGGCCATGATGCCGGCATAGACCATCAGCAGCTCGTCGGTAGAGCGCGGCTCACGTCCGAGCATGATCCAGCTAAAGCGCACCTGGGCGTCAACGGCCAGAATCACTTCCGGCAATTGCACCTCCCCAATGCGGTGGTCCAAAGCCGCCCGCAGCTTGGTCACTTCCGGGTCTTCGTCCTCTGCGGGCAATGGCGACAAATGGAGTTCATCATCCACGCGCAGCACGCCAGAGCGTGCCGCCTCGGCCACAGCCGCGACGCCGGCGGTTACTCTGGCCAACAAAGGTTTCAGAAAAGTAGCCGCCTTGCTAGGCAAGGATAGACGGGCATAGTGCTTTTTGGATTCTGCCGTCCAGCGTTCGTCTGTGAAGAACAGGCGGGCGCGGCCCCTGAAACTCAGGCTGTGCTCGATCCAGACAGAGCCATTGCGTACCGCAAGGCGAAGGGCAAACAGCGTTGCCACCTCCAAAGCCTGAAAAGCCCGCTCCCGATCCGGGTTGGATATTGCTGCCTGCCAAACCCTTCCAAGACTTGGCTCCACCACATCAACAGGCAGCTTTCTGGAGCCTTTGAGATACAAAGCTTGCAG
This sequence comes from uncultured beta proteobacterium, assembly GCA_903927295.1. GTDB lineage: Bacteria > Pseudomonadota > Gammaproteobacteria > Burkholderiales > Burkholderiaceae_C > Rhodoferax. The sequence goes on from CAIYMN010000338.1 coordinate 7,195, forward strand.
CTTGGCAAGGTACTCGATGGCAGGATGCTCTCCGGTGGCTTGCCACGGCAGCTTTGCAATGGCGACGAGCAACGACCGTACGGGGCGAATGCCATCTATCAGGCCCTCGCGCACCAGGGAGGCCCTGCTTGGTGGTTTGCGTTTCTGCGTTGCGATGACCAGGGCATCCAGACGATCACGCAATTCTGTGTCTGGCACGGCACCCTTGGCACTCAAGGCCTCCAGTTCTGCCAACAACGTTTTGTACATGGCGGCCCAATTGACCGTGGCCGGTACTTCCGCTGCGGCCTGTCGCCACAGATCGGCAATCCGGCGCTGCACCATCAAGATCAATTGGTCCGTCGTGGTGAACAGGCAGTACCGAAGAAAGCAGGCGACTTCCACGGTGCGCGCTGGCTCCTTGATCTTGGCCCCGGCAGACGGTGGCCTGGAGACCAGTCGACGTGCGTAGCGACGCAGGATGAGATCTGGGATGTCGGCCAGGTGTTTATGAACATCCAGCGCGTAGAGAAAATCGATACGTTCGAGTACCTCGCTGATTTGGCGGGTTGAGTGTTTGGCTGGTGCTGCCCATAACCAACTCTGCTGAGTTTGGCCTTCAGGACGCAGCTCTGCCACCGACGTTCGCCATCGATCAAGGAGTCCAGGATCGATGCTGGCGGAGATGGCAGCACCTGTTTCTGTTTCGAGCTGGGTGAGTGCGCTGGCAATCAGAGTTCTGATGGCACGCTCGTGAACGATCACCAGCTTGTTCTTGTACAGCCATTGCCGTGCGCGCACAAGCAGCTGATCGCGGTCGGCGCAGCGGGCCACTTCGTCGCGCAGTTCACGTACCAATGAGCGGCGTTGGTGCTCGCTCATCCACCGGAAACCAAGGACTGTGCAGGCTACTTGTTGGTGATCGAATAGCGTGCGGCCGCGTTCATACATAGCTCTCAGCGAGGCGACTTCTGGTGCTGCAATGCCAAGCTCGTTGCCAAGGTGGCGCCACAAGGCTACAGGAATTACCCGAAAGGCACCGAGCAAACGCCCACTCATGCGCAGGAAACCAATATGGAGCGCCAGACCAAGCTTGTGGGATTCACCTCGGCGTGCAATGACTGCCTCGCGCTCCACGCCATCAAATGTGAAAAACGCCTTCATCTCGAAGTCGCTGATATCGCGGGGGAGCTCACGCAGCCCCAAAAACGTTGTGTGCCAGCCTTGCATCGTGAATTCCATTAGTGGGCGGTCACGATACCCGTTTGGAAAGTGAACAGGAAAGTCAATGAAATCAACGATCTTCCAACACCACCCCCGCGCCAGTGCTAGCTTTGCGTACCGTCACTTATTGCACTGAAAACGAGGGGACCCCTTAACTGAAGGAACACGTCCATCGAGGCGGTGAACTCAGTCCCGCACCCTTTCTGTCTGTGTGAGCAAAGCGCCATGGCGCCAGTGCCATACAGGGAGAGCAGAAGCAGGCGTTTGCCAGTGGTTTTGCAAACGGTTTAGGCAAAGGGCGATGGAGCGGCTGGTGTCGAAATTCGGTGGCTGGAAACCCCGTCCTATAAGCACAGTTCGAACTATCAAGGCCCACCATACTTGCCCAGGCCAGAAGGCGCACTCAGCACGCCCGTGAGTCGATGAAGGGCTCTGTCGGACTATGGAACACAGGCTGAAGGTGAACACGACCAACGCATGAAGCAAGTACACCGCGCATCCTGAAACTTGAATGCATCGACTAGCCTGCCGACCAAAATATCGGCTCTGGTAGCTGCCCCCGTTTCCGTTTCGACTCAATTCAACCAGATATTTAAAATAATATCTCTGGTCATATTTTCATTAACTACCGTATTCCAATATACCGAAGTTAATGCTCAATCAAATTCCGTTACACTTCAGGGGGCAAAAGGCTATTGACAAATAATAATTTTCCAATGAAAAGAATTACCTATTGCGGAGGTGGAAAAACTGCTCAAAGGAATGGCGCCAAATGAAAAAAAGAAGGTTATTGATGAATGAATGACACGCAGTGATAGGTTAATATTTAAATCTTGGGGAACTCAGGCGACTATCGAGGAAGGAAAAAGAGTTGATGAACAAACTCAGGCGACTATCGAGGCTAATAAAGGAAAGGTTGAGATTCTTCAGGCGACTATCGAGGCTAATAAAGGAAAAACTGCTGAACTTATCAAAGTATACTCACAACTTATAGCTAATGCTGAAAGATGAGCAACTATAGAGAAAAAAACCCTCCTTGATATCATCAAAAATCCTGCAACCCCTGAAGATCTACGAAATAAAGCAAATCTTCTCCTGAGAAATGCATTTCGTGAATAAGGAAGATTCTGCGCCAAAGAAATAAGCTGCTTTCAGCTTTCTGCCGATTGGCGCAGCGCAAAAATTGACCCCTTGAGGGTCTTTTTATTTTGGATTAATGGCGAGCAATAAAGCCGAGTAGTAAGCCGTCAAACAAGAGATTCTGGCCTTGCTTGTGGCTTCCTGGTCATGAATATCCACACGACGGCAAGACGGCCGGGCTCCGATTGGTTGGTCGAACCGAAATTTCACCTTGACTTCCTAGACAAGATGACTAACATATCTGTATTAGCTAACATGATGAGATATGGCCATGAAAACTCTCCCCTCAGTCGAAGTGCAAAACAAGTTCGGCAGCATCGCCAACATCGTCAAGGGTGGTGAACCGGTTGCCGTGACGCAGTACGGCACTCCGACCATGATGATTCTGCCTTTCGGCCTGGCGACCGAAGCCCTGCGTGAGTACAACGCCAGACGTTTGACGCATTTCATGGACGCCATGCCAGCCGCGAATGCCGATGCCCCGGAATTGACGTCAGAACAAATAAGCAAGCTCGTGCATGAACTCCGTCCGTAAACGCATCGTCTTTGATACCAGCTCGCTGATTCCGGTCTGTCTTCATCCTGACCGAGAACCGGCGCAGATTTTTCGGCAAGCCATTCTCTATCACGACGTTTTTACATCCCATGAGACGCTCGTCGAATTGCTCGCGGTCTTGTCACGGTCAAAGTTTGATGCGTGGCGCCCTTTGGGTCAGCGCCTGGCATGGGCCACCCTCTACAAATCAGCGGTTACGCTGGTTGAAGTGACAGAGCGAGTGCTGGATTGCCGCGACGCAAAGGACAACAAGTTTCTGGAATTGGCACTTGCCGCGAAAGCCGACATCCTGGTGTCAAGCGACATTCACTTGCTGGAACTCAACCCGTACAGAAACATCCCGATTGTCGGATTGCAGGAGTTGAAAGCGCAGTACTTGGACACTCGTCCCTAGCGCCCTATACTAGCGGGCATCATCAACTGAAGTAACACGTCCATCGAGGCAGTGAACTCAAACCGAGCACCTTCTTTGTCTGCATGGGCAAAACGCTGTGGCGCCAGTGCCGTGCAGGGAGAGCAGAAGCGAAGCGTTAACCGGTGGTTCCGCAAAAGGTCAAGGCAAAGGGTGATGGTGCAGGCTGGTGACGAAATTCGGTGGCTGGAAACCCCGTCCTATAAGCCTAGCCTGCCCATCAAGACCCACCACACTTGTCTTGACCAGCCAGGCGCACCCACAACGCTCGCGAGTCGATAAGAAGCTCTGTCGGGTACGGGGTCCCTTCGTTTTCAGTGCAATAAGTGACGGTACGCAAAGCTAGCACTGGCGCGGGGGTGGTCTGAGGAGATCGTTGATTTCATTGACTTTCCTGTTCACTTTCAAATTGGCGATTCGTGGCGTCAAACCGTGGTC
>CAIYMN010000339.1 GCA_903927295.1 uncultured beta proteobacterium
CTCTGCAATCTGGTAGGGCGCGTCCATTTCTTCAGACGCCATGCCCGCCAGATGCCCGGCCCACTCGGTGCGGCGGATGAACACGTCGTTGGCCAGAACATCAAGCTTTTTCTGGGTTTCGCCCTGTACATTGATTGAGCCACCGGCGTCAGCGGCGTGGTTGCCCGTTACACCGCCAAGTTCTCCAAAGGCGACCGCGCGGGCGATGGCCTTGCAGGCGATCGCAACGTCCAGGATCAAGGCATTGAAATCTCCGCCCGCCGACGGAAAGCGGCGGCGTTCTTCAATGAGAAACTGGGTCAGGGTGGATCGATGGGATTGGTGGGTCAAGGGCATGATGGGTTGTCGGTTGAATTCAAACTACGGGCCAGGGCAGGCGGCGCGGCGCAGCGCGTTCATCACGCCGTGGTAGCCGCCATCGGCATCGGGCGCACCAAACACGGCACTGCCTGCCACGCAGGTGTCGGCACCGGCCTGCACAATTTTTCGGATGTTGTCGGTCTTGACGCCGCCATCGACTTCCAGCCAGATCGACTGGCCGCCCGCAGCCATGTGGCTATCAATTCTTGCGCGCACGCTGCGCAGTTTTGCCAGCGTGCCAGGGATGAAATTTTGACCACCATAGCCCGGGTTCACGCTCATCAGCAGCAGCATGTCGAGCTTGTCCATCACATGGTCCAGACAAGCAACCGAGGTGGCCGGGTTGAGTACGAGACCAGCCTTGCAGCCGTGTTCCTTGATCAGTTGCAGAGTTCGGTCCACATGCCGCGACGCTTCAGGGTGAAAAGTGATGATGTTGGCACCGGCCCTGGCAAACAGGGGAATGAGCGCATCCACCGGTTCAACCATCAGATGAACGTCGATCGGAATCGTGACATGCGGACGTATCGCCTCGCAAACCAGAGGCCCGATGGTGAGGTTGGGCACGTAATGGTTGTCCATCACATCAAAGTGCACCAGATCCGCTCCAGCACTCTGTATCGCGCGCACCTCTTCACCCAGGCGTGCGAAGTCTGCGGACAGTATGGAGGGTGCCAAGCGAAGAACGGGATTGGACGCACTTGTCATGGTCATAGCGAGGTTTTCCGGAATGTGCAACGTTTCAGTAAGCCACGCAGACGCTGGACTTTGTTTCCTGGCTCTGCGCGTGCCAAGTCCTCAATAGCGCCAAATCGACCTGTTCCAAATCGGCTATTACCCGCATGGCAGCGCCGAAGTCGTCCTTCGCGGTGTAGCGTGTCGGTGTGATCAGCGTGGGCAGTCCGGCGGCAGTGGCGGCGCGAAGTCCGTTGCTGGAATCTTCCAATGCCAGGCACTGACTCGCTGGCAACTTCAGCGCCGCCAGCACGTCCAGGTACACCTGCGGGTGAGGTTTCTTGATGCTCACAGTGGAGCCATCGCCAATCGCGCTGAAGTGAGTGCGCCAGTCTGCGCCCATCGCATGGCGCAGCAGCGCTGCGATGTTGACCGGTGAAGTCGTCGTGGCAATGGCCAGTTTCAGCCCCTGATCCAATGCTTCCATGATCAGCTTGAGCACGCCTGGGCGCAGATTCAGAGCGCCATCGTTGACCTGTTGCACGTAAGCGATGGTCTTGAGCTGAAACAAATGATCGACCAAGGCTTGCGGATCCATGACGCTGAACTCGCTTAGGTCAGGCTGCGCTGTCTTCATGTAATGGACGATGCGCTCTCTGCCACCGGTGACGCTTAGCAGCTCGGTGTACAAGGCGTCATCCCAGTGCCAGTCCAGGCCGAACTGTGAGAAGGCCTGGTTGAACGCTGCGCAGTGCGCAGCCTCGGTATCGGCCAGGGTGCCGTCGACATCAAATATCAGGGCGTGCAGCATGCTTACTTCCCCACTCCGAGTTTTTCGCGC